>CAJCHX010000251.1 GCA_903970215.1 Acidobacteriaceae bacterium | reverse complement strand
CTGGATTCGGCCGCGCGATCCTACGGGCGCTCGCGCTCCACATCAGAGCCGTCGTCCGCGGTCGAGACCGGGCATAGCTTCTCTTCTTATCCCGCCATGAGCATCGACCAAAGCGGGCGCGTGCTGTCTCCGTCACCGCCCCGGCGAATCAGACGGCAATGTCAACCCCGATGACGCGCAACAGCACTGGTCGCCAGTCTGATGCAGCTGTCCGGAGATCGATTTCCATCGAAGGCACCCCCGGCTCGGACGCTCGTCGAGAGGCGCGGCGATCCGAAGACCTCGTTGCATCGTGTACCGCCACACGGTATCATCGGTGGAGTGATTCAGTCGTTCGCAGACAAGGCCACCCAGCGGGCATGGGAGAGGAGATTCGTCCGACGCCTCGGTCCGGATGTGACACGCAGGGCTTATCGCAAGCTTCAGGCGTTGGACGCCGCGACAGTTCTGTCCGACCTCGCGAGCCCGCCGGGCAACCGCCTCGAACCGCTCGTCGGCGACCGCGCCGGCCAGCACAGCGTCCGAATCAACGACCAGTTCCGGGTGTGCTTCACCTGGACCATCAGCGGCCCAGCCGACGTCGAGATCATCGACTACCACTAGAGAGGGAACATCATGAGCGATACCGATTTCGGCCCGATCCACCCCGGCGAGATCCTCGCCGAAGAGTACCTACCCGACTACGGACTCTCGCAGCGCAAGCTCGCCGAGCTGATCCACGTACAGCCTCGACGGATCAACGAGATCGTCCTCGGTAAGCGCGCGATCACCCCGGACACCTCGATTCGCCTCGGGAGACTCTTCGGACAGTCGGAGATCTTCTGGCTCAATCTCCAGCAGCGGTACGACCTCGAAACCGCCCTCAGCACCACCGACATAACTGAAATCACCCCACTGGCAACAGCGAGCTGACCAAGTCCAGCATTCGAACACGACAAGGAGATCAAGGTGGGCAACATCGAGGACACCGTGGAGCTCGACGCGGCCGGCCAGTACGACCTGGCTGCGGAGTCGTCGCTGAGTTCGGAGGAGATCGCGTTGCTGAGGCTGCGGACAAACGGCCCGCGCGACGTGCTCGCGGTCGAGTACCTGGCGCGGGCGGACGACGACACCCTGATCTGCGTGACGCGCCCGCCGACGGTCCATGCATGCTCGGACTATCGATTCTTCATCGGCGCGGGCTCCCCGCTACGTGAGGTGGAGGTTGTGTTGTTCGACAGATTCCGCAACGGGATGACGACAGTCGAAACCGCGGAGGGCACTTTCGCACCGCGGCGGCCCTTCGAGGACCCGCACGCTGCGCGGTTCAACGACCGGGCATTCACGATGATGGACGCCGCGGGAATGGACGCGGTGATCGAGCCCGCGGGCCTGGTCCTGCGGTAGTCCACGAACCGTCGAACTAGGAGGCAACGGAGATGGCAAAGGCAGATAGAGACCGTGAGCTACTGCGACTCGCGGTGGAGGATGGAGCCCCGGGGAGTGGTGGACTTCGGATCAGGTCGCGCGTAGGTGATCAACGAGTCGTTTCGTACGTTAGCGGATGGCTGCGGGAGCGGCAAGCACCCCCTCTGCGGCGAGAGCCGCGGCGTGTTGTTTGGCACCGATGACGGCACGGAGTTCGTCCATCGAGGTGTCGGAGACGTAGCGTCGGGTGACCTGCCATTCATCGTGCTGATCGATCACCACCGCGGTCGCCAACCGGAGGAACGCCGCCGGGTTCGGGAAGATCTCCACGACGTCGGCGCGGCGTTTGATCTCTTTGTTCAACCGCTCGATCGGGTTGTTCGACCAGATCTTCGTCCAATGCGCCGGCGGGAACCCGAGGAACGCGAGGACGTCTTCCTTCGCCTCACGCATCATCTCCGCGACCCTCGGATACGACCTGTCGAACGTGTTGATCACCGCGTCCCACTGCTCCCGGATGTCGTCGGGCTCCTTGTGCGCGAAGATCGTCTTGAGCGCGGCCATCACCGGCGGCATCTGCTTGGCGGTGACCTTCCCGCCGACGTTGCGCATGAAATGCACCCGGCAGCGTTGCCACCCGGCGCCGGTGAACTGCTCACTGATCGCCCGTTTGAGCCCGGCGTGGGCATCGGAGGTCACCAGGTGCACCCCGGACAGGCCGCGGGCCTTGAGCGAGCGCAGGAACTCCGTCCAGAACTCGTACGACTCGGAGTTCCCGACGGCGGTGCCGAGCACCTCCCGGGTGCCATCCATCGACACCCCGATGGCGACGACCATCGCCTGGGAGATGACGTGCGCGCCGACCCGGACCTTGCAGTACGTGGCATCGAGGAACACGTAGGGGAACCGGGTGTGGGTCAGGGTCCGTTCCCGGAATCGGGCGACCTCGACGTCGAGGCCCCGGCAGATCCGGGAGACCTCCGATTTCGAGATTCCGGTGTCCACGCCCAACGCTTTGACCAGGTCATCGACGTTGCGGGTGGACACCCCGTGCACGTAGGCCTCCATGATCACCGCGTGCAGGGCTTGGTCGATGCGGCGGCGGCGCTCGAGGCGGAGGTCGCCGCCTATATCGACGCGCACACCGGCGAGGTCGACGCCGCCGGCCGGAGGCTGGTGGTCCGCAACGGGTATCACAACGAGCGGGAGATCACGACC
>CAJCHX010000250.1 GCA_903970215.1 Acidobacteriaceae bacterium | reverse complement strand
GTTCGAGCAGCTCATCTCCGACATCTCCCGGGTGATCGACGCGACCGGCGTTCCACGGGTACACCTGCTCGGGCACGACTGGGGCTCGATCCAGGGCTGGCACGCCGTGTGCGATCCGGCGGTGGCGGCCAAGGTCGCCTCGTACACGTCCATCTCCGGTCCCAATCTGAATCACGCCGGGCAGTTCTTCCGTTCGGCCCGCACGGTGGGCGATGCCGCCCGCGCGCTCCGGCAGGCAGCCGGGTCTGCGTACATCCCGGTGTTCCTCACGCCCGGCGTCGCCGAGACGGCGTACCGACGCGGCTGGGGACAGCGGCTGATCGAGACCCTCGAGCGGCGCGGCGCCGGACCGGTCGCCGACGGGGTGTACACGCGCAGCGACCGCGACTTCCTCAACGGGCTCAACCTGTATCGAGCCAACATGCCGCGCCCGTTCGTGGTTCCCGAGAAGGCGACCACCTCCGTTCCGGTGCAGGTGCTCACCCCGAAGGGTGACCTGTTCGTCACCCCGGTGCTGCAGCTCGCGGGTCTGAGCGCGTCGCCCGACTCACGGCACGTCGAGATCGACGGCGGCCATTGGGTGGTGACGCAGAACCCCACTGCCGTCGTGGGACCGCTGGTCGAGTGGATGGGACTGCACTGATGCCCCGCCGTGCGGCGCGCGCGTACGGCGCGCCCGACGCCGGCGTCGACGTCCGATTCCTGACGACGGCGGGCCGGCGAGTCCGCGTCCGTGTGGCCGGCGACCCCGACAAGCAGCCGGTCGTGTTGCTGCACGGGATCACGCGCAGCCTCGAAGACTGGGATCCGCTGTTCGAGCGGCTGGCTGGGGAGTTTCGGCTGATCGCGCCCGACCTGGCCGGATACGGCTGGTCCGCGCCACATCCGGCGGGCGCGGGGCTCGCCGCCCTCGCCGAGGGGGTCGGGCAGACGCTGGACGCCCTGGGTGAGACCCGATCGGTGCACGTCGTCGGCAATTCGCTGGGCGGCGCCGTCACCCTGACGCTCGCGACGCAGCGCCCGCAGCAGGTGGCCACGACCACCCTCGTCGATGCGGCGGGCTTCGGGCACGAGGTGACGCCGCTGTTGCGTACGCTCGGCGTTCCCGGGCTGGGGCGCCGACTCGCGACACATACCAACCGAGCGTCCGCGGTGCTGCAGGAGCGGCTCATCTTCGCCGATCCGGCGCTCGCGACCCGTGCCCGAGTGAACCACGCGCTCGCGATCGGGCGGACCACCGACGCGGGGCTCACCGCGTGGCGGACCGCACGCGAGCTGGGGTCTCCCCGCGTCGGCGTCCGACCCGAGTGGCGCGCCTCGCTGCTCGACGCAGTCGGCGCCGCGCCGCGCCCGACGCTCGCAGTGTGGGGCGATCGTGACCGTGTCCTGCCGGCCAAGCACCTCGAGAACCTGCGTCGCGCGCTCCCCCACGCCGAGACCCACCTACTCCCCGGCATCGGGCACATGCCCCAGCTGGAATCCCCCGACGAGTTCGCCGCCCTCCTCGCAGACTTCCTCCGGCGGCACCCGGCGTAGCGGGCGACCCATCCGCGGTCACAGCGGGTCTATCCCGGGATATAACGAGATGGACGCGCTACGACCGCGGTTCGGACGTGTCGAGCCACGACGACCAGCTTCCTGGCGGCCGGAACCCGGATCCGACCGGCCCGGACCCCGTCGACGCCCGCCACGGCCAGCCGACGCAACAATTCGGCGTACACATCGGACGCGGCGTACACGCCAGGCCGGACGTCCGCGGGCAACCCGGCGATGTTCGCAATACCGATGCGCAGATCGGCCTCCGCATCCGTGATCAGGGCCGCGAACCGCTCGGACGTCAGAGACGACGGATCTGCGCCCGGCAGGTAACTACGCCCCAGCCGGTGCTCGTCGTCGGCGAGGTCGCGAAGGAAGTTGATCTTCTGAAACGCGGAGCCCAGGGCGCAGGCACCCGGAGCAAGGCCGGCGTAGTCCTGCGGCGCGACGCCGTACAGGTACGACCGCAGGCACATCAGCCCCACGGCCTCGGCGGAGCCGTGGATGTAGTCGGACAATGAGGCCTCGGTGTGCGCGGCAACGGTGAGATCGGTGCGCATCGACGCGAAGAACGGCCTCGTGAGTTCGGTGCCGAAGCCGGTGCGCCGAGCCGTGTTCGCGAACGCGTGCACCACCAGATTGGTCGAGAACCCGCAGCCCAGCGCCGTCTCGGTCTCGCACTCCAGGGCGTCGAGCTGCGCGGCGGGCTCGGGGCACGCCCCATCCACCACCTCGTCAGCGACGCGCACGAGAGCGTAGATCGAGGTGATGTCCGGCCGTACCCGACGGGGTGTCAGGCGCGTCGCCAGCGAGAACGAACTCGAGTACCGGCCGATCACCACGGCGGCCGAAGCCACCGCAACGGCGGTGTAGCGATCGGCCGCTTCAGCGCTGTGGCGATCGGGCGGGTTCACGGGCCCAGTCTCCCGGACGGGGCGCGGCTCCCGCAGCACGGGTCACCACCACCGAGCCTGTCGGTGCATCCCGATACGGTGGTCGCATGCGCGTGGCCACCTGGAACGTCAACTCGGTGAAACAGCGACTGCCCCGGCTGCTGGACTGGCTGGATCAGCGCCGGCCCGACGTGGTCTGCCTGCAGGAGCTGAAGATGACCGACGACGTCTTCGCTACCCTCATCGGCCCCGACCTCACCGACCGCGGCTATCTGTTCGCGAGCAACGGCGAGCCGCAGTGGAACGGCGTGGCCCTGTTGTCCCGGGTCGGGCTGGACGACGTCACCATCGGGATCCCCGGCGCGCCGGGGTTCCCGCACGTCGAGGGGCGGGCGATCTCGGCCACGTGTGGCGGTGTCCGGGTGCACTCGCTGTATGTACCCAACGGTCGCGAGCCGGGTTCGGATCACTACACGTACAAGCTGGAGTGGCTCGCGAAGCTGCGCGACCAGGTGGCGGCGGACCCCAGCGATGTGCTGGTGTGCGGCGACATGAACATCGCGCCCACCGATGCCGACGTGTTCGATCCCGCCGCGTTCGCCGGGCACACGCACGTGACTGCGCCGGAACGAAGCGCGCTGGCCGCACTCGCTGATCTGGGCCTACGCGATGTGGTGCGGGAACGCTGGCCGGACGAACCGGTGTTCTCGTACTGGGACTACCGCGCGGGCATGTTCCACAAGAACCTCGGCATGCGCATCGACCTGATCCTCGCGAGCGGTCCGGTTGCCGACCGGCGCGCGGCCGCATGGATCGACCGACTGGCCCGCAAGGGCACCGCACCGTCGGACCACGCCCCCGTCATACTCGACCTGGACTCCGCGCCCGACGGTGACGTGGGCCCGATGGTCCCGCCGCCGTCGGCCGGCCGCCCGCGCGGGCGTGGTGTCAAACTCCCGCAGTCGAAGTGACTAGCGCCCCCTCGTCATGTCCAGCGCTGCCTTAGGCCGCGACAACAGGTATTCGCGGGCGAGGTTGCGGACCCACGCCCGCCGCGTGCAGGCGCATGACGCTCGCACGGCGTCGGCGTCGAGGCCGAGGTGGCGGGCGATGGCGACGGCCCGGCGCGCGTGGAAACCCTGGGATACTACGAGGATCCGGGTCAACCCGAAGTCGTCGCGAGCATGGAGGCAGGCGGAGAACGTATCGAGTCCGGCACCATCGGTCAGGATCGCCGTGTCGGGGACGCCGCGGGCGCGGAGCCATCCGGTCATGACGGCGATCTCGTCGCCCGAGGTTCCGCCGGCATTGCCGGAGATCAACACCTGCGATACGCGGCCGGATCTGAGCAACTCCACAGCAGCCTGCAGTCGCCCTTCCACGAACGAGCCGGGCCGACCGCCCCGCACCGACGCCCCGAAAGCGATCGCGACCGGCGCACGGGGCGCCTCGCCGGGCGAGTACAGCGGCCCGTCGCCGAACAATCCAGTGGCAATGCCCATCGCACCCACGCTACTTAGGCAATCCTGGGCAACACCCGTCGCCCCGACAACCTCTACCGTGAGACACGTTGAGAGCTGTTTTCAGCTCACGTTACCGACGAGTAACATACCGTCCACGCCGGTCCTCCGACGCGGGCCGGAACCGCAGCAGAAAGGTGCGCGACGTGGAGCACGATGTGCAGCACGACTGGAACGCCGTGACCATCACACTCGGCGCGATCGGCGCGATCGCGTTCGTCCTCGGCTGGGCCGTCTACCTCTCCGGCGCCTGGCGCATGATCCGGATCATCGCGCAGGGCCAGCCGGCGCCGGATCGGTGGTTTCCCTTCATCCCCCGGGCGGCCGAGGTCGTGGTGGAGTTCCTCGCCCATACCAAGATGATCAAGAACCGGGCCGCGGGCGCCTCCCACTGGCTGGTGATGACCGGCTTCCTGGCCGGGATGATCCTGTGGTTCGAGGCGCTGCCGCAGACGTTCGACCCGGCATTCCACTGGTGGGGCTTCGGTAACTGGCCGATCTATCACCTCCTGGACGAGGTGCTGGGCATCGGCACCGTGGTCGGCATCGCCGTACTGATCGCGATCCGGCAGATCCGGAACCCGCGCAATCCCGAGTTGCTGTCCCGGTTCTCCGGTAGCCGATTCGCCCCCGCGTACGCCATCGAGGCGATCGTCCTGGTCGAAGGCCTGGGGATGATGTTCGTCAAGGCGAGCAAGATCGCGACGTTCGGCGAGTCCAGCCCGGTGACCGACTTCTGGACCCGCGAGCTCGCGCACATCCTCCCCGCCAACTCGACCCTGGTCTCGGTGTTCGCCTTCGTCAAGCTGATGTCCGGCGTGACCTTCCTGCTCCTGGTCGGCCGCAACCTCACGTGGGGCGTGGCGTGGCATCGATTCTCGGCGTTCTTCAACATCTACTTCAAGCGAGACCTGGGCAGCAAGCGTGCGCTGGGCGCCGCGAAGCCGATGATGTCGGACGGCAAGGTGCTCGAGATGGATACCGCCGACCCCGACCACGACGCGTTCGGTGCCGGCAAGATCGAGGACTTCTCCTGGAAGGGCTGGCTCGACTTCACCACCTGCACCGAATGTGGCCGCTGCCAGAGTCAGTGCCCGGCCTGGAACACCGGCAAGCCCCTCTCCCCCAAGCTGCTCATCATGGGCCTGCGTGACCACGGCTACGCCAAGGCCCCATACCTGCTCGCGGGCGGCCGCAAGGACATGGGCGGCGACGAGATCGGCCTCGTCGACGGTGAGGGCAAAGCCCGCGAGGACGCGCTCGAGAAGATTCCTGCGGCGGCGCGCGCCGAGGCGGAGCGCCCGCTGGTCGGCGGCCCGGGCGACGACGGTGCGCTCGGCGGCGTCATCGACCCCGACGTGCTGTGGTCCTGCACCACGTGCGGCGCGTGTGTCGAGCAGTGTCCCGTGGACATCGAGCACGTGGACCACATCATCGACATGCGGCGCTACCAGGTTCTGATCGAATCCGAGTTCCCGCACGAGCTGGCCGGCCTGTTCAAGAACCTCGAGAACAAGGGCAACCCCTGGGGCCAGAACTCGAGCCAGCGCACCGCCTGGATCGACGAGATGGACCTCGAGATCCCGGTGTTCGGCCAGGACACCGACTCGTTCGACGGCTACGAGTACTTGTTCTGGGTCGGCTGCGCGGGCGCCTACGAGGACCGCGCCAAGAAGACCACGAAGGCCGTCGCGGAGCTCCTCGACGTCGCGGCCGTGAACTTCCTGGTGCTCGGCCAGGGCGAGACCTGCACCGGCGACTCCGCTCGCCGCGCGGGCAACGAATTCCTGTTCCAGATGCTGGCGCAGCAGAACATCGCACAGTTCGACGAAGTGTTCAGCGGTGTTCCCCGGTCGCAGCGCAAGATCGTGGTCACCTGCGCCCACTGCTTCAACACGCTCGGCAACGAGTACCCGCAGATCGGCGGCGACTACGAGGTCGTCCACCACACCCAGCTGCTCAACAAGCTGGTGCGGGACAAGCGCCTGGTGCCGGTGGCACCGCCGTCGGAGGACGTCACCTACCACGACCCGTGCTACCTGGGGCGCCACAACCAGGTGTACGAGGCGCCGCGTGAGCTGATCGGTGCGTCGGGCGCGAACCTCAAGGAGATGCCGCGGCACCTCGAGCGGTCGATGTGCTGCGGCGCCGGTGGCGCACGCATGTGGATGGAAGAGCAACTCGGCAAGCGGATCAACTCCGACCGCGTGGACGAGGCTCTCGACACCCTGCACGGCAGCGGAACACCCACCCAGAAGATCGCCACCGGCTGCCCGTTCTGCCGGGTGATGCTGTCCGACGGCGTGACCGCCAAGGCCGACGGCCTCGAGACCGTCCCTGAGGTCGTAGACGTGGCGCAGATGCTGCTCGCCTCCGTCAAGCGCGGGCTGCCGGAGGGCGTCGTCGTCGGCAACCCG
>CAJCHX010000249.1 GCA_903970215.1 Acidobacteriaceae bacterium | reverse complement strand
CGTCCTGAACTGGTACGGCATCCAGGAGGGCGACAACGGCGAGTACAAGGGCTCCCTCGATCAGCTCTCGTGGGCTGAATGGCACGACGACGACCCGAAGCGGGGGGCGTGACGATGACCGTGAAAGCGCTGTACGACTACAGCTATCCCTCCGCTGACCGCGTCGAGAACTTCGGCGATGACCAGCTCGTTTACGTCCTGTGGAACGGCAACCCGCTGTTCTGCTCGGCGGCGTGCTTCCGGGTGCCGAAGGCGATGCCCTTCGGCGAGTTCGTGTCCGGCGTCGTCGGGCCGTGGGCCGCCTCCGATCCGGACTTCGACGCCAACGCGGTGACGAACTGGACGCTGTTCGACACCGCGTTAGCTGCCGACGCCAGCGCCTCACTGGCCGACCTCGGCGTTGGACACAAGGCGTTGCTGTCCTTCACGGCGTGAGCATGCAGACCTACACCCTCACCGTCGAACCGCTCGGCGCCGAGATCCAGTGCCGGGCGGACCAGACCGTTCTCGACGCGTGTCTGCGCGAGGGCATCTGGCTCCCGCACGCCTGCACTCACGGCACCTGCGGAACCTGCAAGGCCCAGGTGCTCGAGGGCGAACTCGATCTCGGCGACGCCTCGCCCTACGCGCTGCTCGACAGCGAACGCGACGAGGGCGCGGCTCTGATCTGCGTCGCCACACCGAAGGGCGATGTCACGATCGAAGGCGAAGTGGACGCCGACGTCGGTGTCGTGGTCCACCCGGTCCGGGACTACAGCGGTGTCGTGGAGTCGCTGGACGACGTCGCCCCGGGGGTGCGCCGGCTGCGGATCAGACTGACCGAGCCGTTGCGGTTCAATCCCGGTCAGTACGTCCAGCTCAACCTGCCGAGCGGTGAGAACCGGCCATACTCCCTCGCCAGCAACCCGGCCGAGGGCGAGCTCATCGAGCTGCATGTCAAGCGGACCGCCGACGGCGCCGCGACCGACGGCTGGATCTTCAAGGACCTCGCCGTCAAGGACGAGGTGTCACTGTCCGGACCGTACGGACGGTTCTCATTTCGGCCAGCGCGCACCGAGAAGGTCCTGCTGCTGGCCGGCGGCACCGGCCTCGCGCCGATGAAGTCGATCATCAGCCACATCGCAAGCGCCGGGGCGCAGCATGAGGTCGTGCTCTACCACGGCGTCGCCACCGCCGAGGACCTCTATGAGGACTCGTGGCTCGAGGGTTTCGCCGCCGAGCACGACTGGTTCGACTACCGGCCCGCGGTGAGCCGGCAAGAACACAACGGTCGGTCCGGACGAGTTCCCGCCTTGCTGGCCGAGGATTTCCCTCGCGCGGCCGGCAACGTCGCCTACATCTGCGGCAGCCCGGAGTTCGTCACTGACACGATGAAGGCGCTGATGAAGGCGAGGCTGTTCCCCAGGGACATCTACCGCGAGGACTTCTTCGACTCCGCTGACCGCGCCGCCGGGAGCACCGTCGTCCGCAGTCCGCTCATTCGGCGCTGACGCAACCGCTGGAGAGACACTGATGAAGATCACCAACATCGAGGCCATCCCTTTCGCGATCCCGTATCGCAAGCCGTTGGCGTTCGCGTCCGGCCAGATCGCCGAGGCCGCGCATGTCCTGGTGCGGGTGCACACCGATGACGGACTGGTCGGCACCGCGGAGGCGCCGCCCCGGCCGTTCACCTACGGCGAGACGCAGGCCTCCATCATCAGCGTCATCGAGACGATCTTCGCTCCGCAGATCATCGGCGCCTCACCGGTGGAGCGCGAAAGCATTCACGCGCGGCTCAACCGCACCGTCGCCAACCCGGCCGCGAAGTCGGCGATAGACATGGCGCTATGGGACCTGATCGGCCAGTCGGTGGGCCTGCCGGTCACCGACCTGTTGGGCGGACACGGCGACCAGATGCGCGTCTCGCACATGGTCGGATTCGCCGAACCGTCGGAGATGGTCGCCGAGGCTGGCAGGGTCCGCGACCGCTATGGCATCACGACGTTCAAAGTGAAGGTCGGACGCCGCCCGATCGACATGGACGTCGCGGCATGCCGCGCTTTGCGTGAGGCGCTCGGCGACGGTGTCGAGCTCTACATCGACGGCAACCGGGGCTGGACCGCGCCGGACTCAGCCCGCGCGCTGCGAAAGATGGCCGACCTGGACCTGCTGTTCGCCGAGGAGCTGTGCCCAGCCGATGACGTGTTGGGCCGCCGGTGGCTGGTGAATCAGAGCACCATTCCGATGTTCGCCGACGAGAGCGCGACCCGTCCCGGGGAGGTCACCCGCGAACTGCTCGACGGGGCCGCGACGGGTGTCAGCATCAAGACCGCGCGGACCGGTTTCACCTATTCGCAAAGGGTTCTGTTCCAATGCGAGGGGCTCGGGGCCGACGTCGTGATGGGCAACCAGATCGACAGCCAGATCGGATCGTTGTGCAGCTTGGCGTTCGGGGCAGCGTTCGAACTGACGTCACGCCGCGCCGGCGAGCTGTCGAACTTCCTCGACATGACCGATGACCTGCTTGCCGAGCCGTTGCAGATCCGCAACGGCGTCCTGCGAGTCCGCGAAGCGCCCGGCCTCGGAATCGAGATCGATGAAGACAAGCTCACCCATTACCGCCAGGACAACTAAGAACTTTTATCAGAGCAACCCAACGAAGGGACGACACCATGACCACGATCGAGGAGACGGCCACCGCGGCCGCAACCGGAGCGTCTGCGACCGAGCGGTTCCGCGCCGACAAGACGAGGGTCGCCGACACGTCGCCCGAGCGGGTCAGCGCCCTAGCTCGGGAAGTGCTCGAGGCGATTCATGCCACGATCCGCAAGCATCAGGTCAGCTACGCCGAGTACGACGCGCTGAAGGCGTGGCTGATCCAGGTCGGCGCCGATGGTGAATGGCCTTTGTTTCTCGATGTTTTCGTCGAGCACGTGGTGGAAGAAGTCGCCAACGCCGCCCGGAAGGGCAGTAAGGGCACCATCGAAGGCCCGTTCTACGTCCCCGGCGCTCCTCGGTTCGGGTCCGAGGCAACGCTGCCGATGCGCGACGGCGAGCCCGGCACGCCGATGACGTTTCATGGCCAGGTGCGCAGCGTCGCCGGCGTCCCACTGGCGAACGCGACCGTCGACATCTGGCACTGCGATGATCTGGGCTTCTACGCCCAGTTCGCGCCAGGCATCCCCGAATGGAACCTGCGGGGCGTCGTCAGCACCGACGACAACGGCAACTTCACGATTCACACGATCCAGCCCGCGCCGTACCAGATCCCCACCGACGGAGCCACCGGAGCGATCATCCGCGCCGCGAATTGGCATGCGTGGCGCCCCGCCCACCTGCACCTCAAGGTGTCCGCGCCCGGACACCTGCTCATCACCACTCAGCTGTACTTCCCCGGCGACCCGCACAACGACGACGACATCGCCGCCGCGGTCAAGCCCGAGCTGATGCTTGACCCCAA
>CAJCHX010000248.1 GCA_903970215.1 Acidobacteriaceae bacterium | reverse complement strand
TCAGGGTGGATCCGGACGATGCCGCGGCGGGTGTCCAGTGCTGAAGACTGCAGGCGAACGGTGAGCGTCAGCTGCGGCACGAGTCCACCCTAGTCGGCAGGGCGGTCATCGGATCCGGACACGTCCCGGCCGTCCGGCCGGCGCAGCCGGAGCCGTGCGGACGAACGCCTTCCGGCCGCGGGGACTCGCCGTGGCCGGACAGGTCCGCGCTGCTGGCGCCGCATCGCGCGACGCTCGGCCGGCTTGGTATCCCAGGTAGAGGGCCGGGCGTCCACCCAGCGCTTGGATCGCCACGCGAACGGGATATGCGCCAGATACGCGGCGGAGATGGCGAGCAGCGCGATGAACGGGTAGGTGAGTATCAGTGCCGCCAAGGCGCCCACCGCCACGAGGACACCCGCGGCCTTCTTCGGTTCCACGGTCATGGTTTTGAAGCTCGAGGTGGGGATACGCGACACGGTCAGCCCGGCTACGGCGAGAGTCCACACCGACGTCGCCGCTGTCCCGGCCCACCAGCCGTGGCCGAACTGTTGGCTGGCCGCGAGTGGGGCCATCGCGAGCAGCGCGCCGGCCGGGGCGGGCACGCCCACGAAGAAGTCGCGGGTGTACGGCGGTGCGGTCGAGTCGGCGGCGAGGGTGTTGAATCGGGCCAGCCGCAACACCATCGCGACCACGAACAGCAGCGCTACGATCCAGCCGAACGGGGACGCCCCGAAGCCACTGAAATACAGGATCAACGCCGGTGTGACGCCGAAGTTGATGGCGTCGGCCAGCGAGTCGAGCTCCGCGCCGATCTTGGTGGACGCGCCGAGCAACCTGGCGATGCGGCCGTCGAGGCCGTCCAGGATCGCCGCGACCACTACCAGCCCCATCGCGAGGTCGACGCGGCCCGCCGCGGCGAACTTCACACCGGTCAGACCCGCGCACAGAGCCCCGACGGTGAGAATCGACGGCAGCATCAGAACGCCGATCGATCGTCCGCGTGGATCCTCGCGCGGCGCCCGACGCTCGGTCACGGTAGGCGCGCGATCACGGTCTCGGCGCCCACCGCGCGGCGGCCGGGCCAGACCTCGAGCGTGCTGCCCGCGGGGAGGTAGGTGTCGACCCGCGAACCGAACCGGATGATGCCGTAGGTCTGGCCCAGCTCGAGCCGCTCGCCGGGGATGCAGTCGGTGCGGATCCGCCGAGCGACGAGGCCCGCGATCTGGACGACGCCCACGGGGCCGTGGTCGGTGGCCAGGCGCACCGATGTGCGTTCGTTGCTATCGCTGGCCTCGGGCAGGTCGGCGGACAGGAACGAGCCGGCGCGGTGCACGACCGTCTCGACGGTGCCCGCTACCGGCGCGCGCTGGACGTGCGCGTCGAAGACGGACAGGAAGATCGACACGCGGGGCAGCGGCTGATCGCCGAGGCCCAGCTCGGCGGGCGGGACGTGGGTGTCGACCAGGGTGATCTCGCCGTCGGCGGGGGCGACGGCGACGCCGGGTGCGGTCGGCGGAACGCGGCGGGGGTGCCGGAAGAACGCGAGGCAGGCGATGCCGGCG
>CAJCHX010000247.1 GCA_903970215.1 Acidobacteriaceae bacterium | reverse complement strand
TGCCGTCGACCTCGATGATCCGCGCACCGTACATCACGGCCTGCGCCAACTTGCCCATCGCGATCTTGCCCTTGGGTACGAGCACGGCGCACTCGAGGCCCGCGATCGCCGCATACGCGGCGGCGGAGGCCGACGTGTTGCCGGTGGACGCGCACAGCACCCCGCGCCGACCCGTGGCGAGCGCCTCGGTCACCGCCATCGTCATGCCCCGGTCCTTGAACGAGCCGGTGGGGTTGAGGCCCTCCACCTTGAGGTGGACATCGCAGCCGGTGAGTTCGGACAGCGCCTGGGCGGGCAGCAGAGGTGTGGCGCCCTCGCGGAGGGTGATCGGCTTCCACTCCGGGTTCCACCCGAGGCCGCCGACCGGCAGGCGGTCGCGGTAGGCCTCGATCAGACCGGGCCACGGCTTGTGCACGGGACTCGCAGACACGGGCTTACTCATTGGTTCCCTCCAGACGCAGGACGCTCGACACACTGGTCACCACGTCGAGCTTGTTCAGGGCCTCGACGGTGGCGGACAGCGCCGCGTCGGGGGCGTGATGGGTGAGGATCACGAGCCGAGCGCCGACCTCGCTGTGGTCGGTCTGCTGGCGCACTGTCGATATCGACACGTCACGCGAGCTGAACTCGTTGGCGACGGTGCTGAGCACCCCCGGCCGATCCAGGACGTGCATCGCGACGTAGTACCGGGTCTGCACCTCGCCGATCTGCGCGATCGGCAGGTTGGCGTAGGCCGAGTCCAACGGGCCACGGCCGTAGTGCACCTTGTTCCGGGCCGCCATGACGAGGTCGCCCAGCACCGCCGACGCAGTGGGCGCGCCACCGGCGCCCTGCCCGTAGAACATCAGCCGACCGGCGTTCTCGGCCTCCACGAACACCGCGTTGTAGGCGCCGTCGACGCTCGCCAGCGGGTGCTTGAGCGGAACCAGCGCCGGGTAGACCCGCGCCGAGACCCGCGGCTGCCCGGCACCGTCGATGATCCGCTCGCAGATGGCGAGCAGTTTGATGGTGCAGTCGAACGCCTTGGCCGACGCGATGTCCGCGCTGCTGACACCCGTGATGCCCTCGCGGTACACGTCCGCGGCCTTGACCCGCGTGTGGAACGCGATGGAGGCCAGGATCGCGGCCTTCGCAGCCGCGTCGTACCCCTCGACGTCGGCGGTGGGGTCGGCCTCGGCGTAACCCAACCGGGTCGCCTCCTTCAACGCCACCTCGTAGTCGTCGCCGTTCTCGGCCATCGCAGAGAGGATGAAGTTGGTGGTGCCGTTCACGATTCCCGCCACCAGCTGCACGCTGTCCCCGGCCAGGGACTGTTGCAGCGGCCGGATCACCGGGATCGCGCCCGCGACCGCGGCCTCGAAGTACAGGTCGGCCCGCGCGCGCCGGGAGGCGTCCGCAAGCTCACCCGTGTACTCCGCGAGCAGGGCCTTGTTGGCGGTCACCACCGACTTGCCGGCATCGAGGGCCCGAAGCATCACGGTCCGGGTGGGTTCGATGCCACCCATCACCTCGACCACGATGTCCACGTCGTCCCGCGCCACCAGCGCCTCGGCGTCGGTGGTCAGCAGAGCCGGGTCGACCCCCCGGTCCTTCGCCAGGTCGCGGACAGCGATACCCCGGATCGCCAACGGCGCACCCACCCGGGCAGCCAGGTCGTCCGCATTGTCGCGCAGGATCCGCACCACCTCGGTGCCCACCGTGCCCATGCCGAGCACAGCGACGCCCAGCTCCCGGCCGAGCCCGGTGCCAGACCCCCCGTCGCTCCGCTCGCCCACCGTGCCCGAACCCCCGTCGCTCCGCTCGCCCACCGTGCCCGAACCCCCGTCGCTCCGCTCGCCCACCGTGCCCGAACCCCCGTCGCTCCGCTCGCCCTTCAACTCCGTCATCCCTCTACCTCCAGACTCACCAGGTCGTCGACGGTCTCTCGGCGCAGGATCAGCCGCGCCTTCCCGTCACGAACCACTGCCACCGCGGGTCGCGTCAGCATGTTGTAACGACTGCCCATCGAATAGCAGTACGCTCCCGTCGCAGCCACCGCGAGTAGGTCACCCTCTGCGAGATCGGCGGGCGTCCACGTGTCGCGGATCACGATGTCGCCGGTCTCGCAGTGCTTGCCCACGATCCGGGACAGCCGCGGCTCACCGCCGGGCGCGCGATCGGCCACGGTCGGCGTGTATTCCGCGCCGTACAGCGCAGGCCGGATGTTGTCGCTCATCCCGCCGTCGACGCTCACATAGCGACGGACCAGCGGATCGTCGGCGTCGCCACCCACCACAACGTCCTTCAGCGTGCCCACGGTGTACAGGGTCACGCCGGGCGGGCCGGCGATGGCCCGGCCGGGCTCGACCGCCACGTGCGGCGTCGGGAGGCCGACCGCGGCCGCCTCGGCCGCGACGATGGCGAGCAGCTTCTCGGCCAGGTCTTCGACCGGCGGCGGATCCTCGTCCGGCGTGTAGGCGATGCCGAGTCCGCCACCGAGGTCGATCGTGGAGATCTGAGCGGTCTTCTCGGTGCCGTAACGGGCCACCACGTCACGAAGAAGCCCGATCACGCGGCGCGCCGCGACCTCGAAGCCGTCCACGTCGAAGATCTGCGAGCCGATGTGGCTGTGCAGCCCCACCAGGCGGATGTGATCGGCGGCGAACACCGCGTCAATGGCGACCAGCGCGGGGCTGGACCCGCCCTCAGGCACTGCGGTGCTCCCGCTGCTCGATCCCGCGGAGCTTTCGGCCTTGGCCAGCGAGAAGCCGAACTTCTGATCCTCGTGCGCGGTGGAGATGAACTCGTGGGTATGCGCCTCGACGCCCGGCGTGACCCGCACCAGGACGTCCTGCACCACGCCCGCCGCACCCGCCACCGCATCCAGCCGGGCGATCTCGCTCAACGAGTCGACGACCACGTGGCCGACGCCGGCCTCGACCGCAGCCGCCAGCTCGGCGACCGATTTGTTGTTGCCGTGCAACGCGATCCGCGCTGCGGGGAAACCTGCACGGAGCGCCACGGCCAGTTCGCCCCCGCTGCACACGTCGAGATCGAGCCCCTCCTCCTCGACCCATCGCGCGATCTGGATCGACAAGAACGCCTTGGACGCGTAGTGCACCCGCGCGCCCGGACCGAAGGCGTCGCGCATCCGCCGGCACCGGGCACGGAAGTCGTCCTCGTCGATCACGAACAGGGGCGTGCCGAACTCGGCTGCCAGGTCGGTCGCCCGTACCCCGGCGAAGGTCACCCCGCCGTCGCTCTCGCGCCGGGCGCCCGCGGGCCACACCTGGGGAGCGAGGGCATTCATGTCGGATGGTTGTGGAGATTGCACAGTCGGCACGTCGCTCACATCCGTTCGGGGGCCGAGACGCCCACCAGGGCGAGGCCGTTGGCGAGCACCTGCCGAGTCGCGGCACACAGCGCCACCCGGGCTCGATGCAGGTCGGTCGGCTGCTCGTCGCCCATCGGCAGGACCCGGCACTCGCCGTAGAACCGGTGGTAGGTTCCGGCCAGCTCCTCCAGGTACCGCGCGACGCGGTGCGGTTCGCGCAGGGTCGCCGCGGCCGCGACGACGGCGGAGTACTCGCCCAACGTACGCACGAGGTCGCCCTCGCGCGGGTGGTCGAGCAGGCCGAGCGCGTCGGTCGATGCTTCGATGCCCAGTGCGGCGGCCGACCGCGCGATCGCGGACAGCCGGGCGTGCGCGTACTGGACGTAGTACACGGGGTTCTCGTTGGTGGCCTGGGTGAGCAGGTCGAGATCGAGGTCGATGGACGTGTCCACCGACGAGCGCACCAGCGAGTACCGAGCGGCGTCGACGCCCACGGCCTCGACCAGGTCGTCGAGGGTGATGACGGTTCCGGCGCGCTTGCTCATCCGCACCTTCTCGCCCTCGCGGACCAGGTTCACCAGCTGCCCGATCAACACCTCCACACGGTCGGGGTCGTAGCCCAGTGCGGCCGCGGCTGCGCGCAGCCGCGCGATATAGCCGTGGTGATCGGCGCCGAGCATGTAGATCGCGAGGGTGAAGCCGCGGTCGAACTTGTGCTTGACGTACGCGATGTCGCCCGCGATGTACGCCGGCCGGCCGTCGGACTTGATGACCACGCGGTCCTTGTCGTCGCCGTACTCCGTAGACCGCAGCCACCACGCGCCGTCGGCCTCGTACAGCTTCCCGGACTCCTTGAGCTGCGCGACGCACTTGTCGACCAGGCCGTCGGCGAACATCTCGTCCTCGTGCGTGAACACGTCGAAGTCGGTGCCGAACTCGTGCAGGGTGTGCTTGATGTGGTCGAACATGAGCGCGACACCGTCAGAACGGAAGGCCTCGAGGCGCTGCGCCGCAGGCAGCTCGAGGATCCCCGGCCGGTTCGCGACGACGGTGGCGGCGATGTCGCCGATGTAGTCGCCCGCGTAGCCGTCCTCGGGCGTCGCGGCGCCCGTCGCGGCGGCTTCCAAAGACCGCGCGTAGCGGTCGATCTGGGCGCCGTGGTCGTTGAAGTAGTACTCGCGCGTCACGGCTGCGCCCTGCGCCTCGAGCACGCGGCCGAGACTGTCACCCACCGCAGCCCAGCGCGCACCGCCCAGGTGGACGGGCCCGGTGGGATTGGCTGAGACGAACTCGAGGTTGATCCGCTGGTCACCGAGGACGGTAGCGCGGCCGAAGCCGACGCCCTGCTCGAGGACGGTGGCGATCAGCTGGTTCTGCGCATCGGCGGCGAGCCGGATGTTGAGGAAGCCGGGGCCAGCCACCGTCGCCTCGGATACTCCGTCGGCCGCAGCGATCGCCTCGGCCAGCCAACCCGCCAGTTCGCGGGGGTTGACCCCGGCCTTCTTCCCGATCTGCATGGCGAGGTTGGTGGCGTAGTCACCATGCTCGGGGTTGCGCGGGCGCTCGACGGCGACGCGGTCGGGCAACACCGACGGGTCGAGACCGCGGTCACGCAGCACGGCGGTGGCCGAGGCGTGCAGCAGTTGCGAAAGATCGGCGGGAGTCACAGGCGACCATCCTATGGTGCCGGACGTCGACCGTGACAGGCAGGACGATGGCGATACCCGGCCCGGTCGGGACGACCTGCCGGTTTCAGGTTGCGGCGGTCGATGCGCTAATCTAGGCGACGCCCCGAGCCCCCGTAGCTCAGGGGATAGAGCGTCTGCCTCCGGAGCAGAAGGCCGCAGGTTAGAATCCTGCCGGGGGCACACTCACAACGCCTGGTCAAAGGCGCCTTTCGAATCCCGGCTGTTGCGCCCGACGCAACTACGAAGCCTGCGCGGGATCGGTCTCCAAAGCAGACCGCCTGAAGCCGACCAGTCCGCGCCACCCGCTCCACGCCAAGATCGCCACCATCCCTGCCGCGCTGAGCCAGAACCGCGACACCAGGTCATCGACCAGCAGGAGCACGGCACACACCACCACGAACAGGTACCAGCCCCACTTGCTGCCCCACATCCGCTCCATCACCCTGCGCATAGCGGACAGTGTGACATCAGCAGGGCGGTCCTAGCCCCGAGGCTGGTGAATCGCGCGGTAGCCGTCGATGAGAGCGAGGGCGCCGTCCAGCGCGCGGCGCAGGGCTTGCGGGTCCCGACGCGCCTGAGTGAGAACCAGACCGCCCTGCACACTGGCCAGCGTCGAGGCGGCGAGCCAGGCGGCGTCGGCGTCCGGCCGGAGCTCACCGGTCGCGATCATCGAAGCCAAGCCGTCGTGGATGCTGCTCTCCCAGCGGTCGAAGCCGGATGCCAGAACGGCACGGATCTCGTCGTCGCGTTCGCCGACCTGGCTGACGAGGTTGGCTATCGGGCAGCCGCCTCGTCCGCCCTCGCGCTCCTGCAGAGCAACGAGCGCGTCGGCCCAGCGTGTCAGACCCGCCCAGGAGCCGAGTTCGGCGAAAAGGTCGCGCTGACCGTCGAGGACGGTCTCGTTGGTGACTTCGGCGACCGCACGGAGCAGGTCGGCTTTGTCTTCGAAGTAGTGGTAGAGCTGGCTGCGGGACGCGGCCGCACGCTCACCCACCTCGTCCAGACTGGCCCCGACCGCACCCTTCTCGGCAACCACCTGCGCGGCGGCATCGACGATGCGGCGGCGCGTCGCGATACCCCTGCGCGTGGTCGGTTGCACTCCCATTCGACGAGTATCCCACTGGACTTGACAGTCCAGTAAGCCGCCGCGCAGACTCGTAGTGGACTACATAGTCCAGTGCAGCCTCGAAACCGACGAACCGGAGACCCGATGTCCACGAGCATTCACGAACAGTCCGCCCAGACGAAGGCGCAGGCGGCTGCTCGCCTACCTCAACCCGTCGTCGAGGTCTTCGACCGCAGTATCGCAAGCCTCGTCGACCAGGGACTGCCGAGCGACGCCATCCGCGCGGGAGACACGCTCGCCTCGTTCACCCTGACCGATGCCACCGGCGCATCCGTGTCACTCGAACAGATCGTGGCCACCGGACCTGCGGTGATCGTCTTCTACCGGGGCGGCTGGTGCCCGTACTGCAACATCGCCCTTCGCACCTATCAGGCGGACCTACTCCCCCGCCTCGCCGCCTTCGGAGCGCGACTGGTGGCCATCAGCCCGCAGACCCCCGACGAGTCGTTGTCGACCGCCGAGAAGGCCGGACTCGAATTCACCGTGCTCTCCGATCCGGGCAGCCGCCTCGCGCACACGATCGGAATCGCCTTCGAACAGGCCGAGGACGTCCTGGACGCTCAACGCCAGCTCGGACTCAACCTCGCCGACGTGAATGCCGAAGGCGCGGTTGATCTTCCGCGGCCAACCGTCCTCATCGTCGACCAGGCCCACACCGTCCGCTTCGTCGATATCCAGTCCGACTACACCGCCCGGACCGAGGTCGACGACATCGTCGCCGCCCTGGCGGCCCTCTGACCGCTGCGGCGGCGCTCACCGCGCGCCGCGGGCAACGTGCTGGTCCGCGTCCATAAGGGAACACTTCTGTATCGTTACTCGCGTGCGTGCCCCGCAGACCGCTGTCCACGCCGGCGGACGCCCTCGGGACCCCCAGTCGGACGCCGCATTCGTCGATGCCGTGTTGTCGCTGGTGGGCCAGGGGGCGACCCTGTCCGGCCTGTCCCTGGTAACGATCGCGAACCACGCGGGCATCTCCAGGAACTCTCTATATCGGCGCTGGAAGACCAAGGAGGCGCTATACCTCGACGTGCTCGCGTCGATCAACAAGCCCCTCCCGGAACCTAAGCGGCACAGCGCACGAGAAGACGTGACGCAACTGCTCGCAGCGCTCGTCGAGCGCACCCTGGATCGGCGAGCAAGCCGGATGCTGCGGGCACTCAATGCCGAGGCCGAGGCTTTCCCGGACCTGCACCGTCGCTACTTCCAGGACATCGTCGCGCCGCGACGAAACGCGATGAATGACGCATTACATCGAGGCGTCGATTCGGGCGAGATACGCTCCGATATCGATGTTGACCTGATATCCGAAGTTCTCGTCTCCCCGATCCTCACCCGCCTGTCTCGTGATGACATCGACGGCCTCGATCCAACCGAGACCAGCGAACGCATCATTTCGCTCGTCTTCGCTGGCGCCACACCGCGCAGCGCCCCCACGTCACATTCAGTCGACGATCTTGACCAATAGGATCCAGGCGCTGTAGACCGCCCCTGAGATGCCGAGAAGAGCGGTCGGAACCAGCCAGTACAGGCCGCCTCCGCTGTGCAGGATCAGGGACAATCCAGCGATACTTCCCGGGACGGTGGCCGCGGCCGTGGCGGCCGAACGGGCGAGGTGCCAGAACAGCGGGTCATCGGGCTTCTCGCGGCGGTGGGCGATCTGGCTCCAGGTGGTGACCACAAGCACGGGAACCACGAGTACGAGGAGCTCCCACCCCAAGAGTCGGCTGCTCTGCGGTACCAGCGCGAGTGCCGAGCTCACGACGATCAGCACAAGGATCGCGAGCGTGAGA
>CAJCHX010000246.1 GCA_903970215.1 Acidobacteriaceae bacterium | reverse complement strand
GCCTCGACCTCGACGTGGCGGTCGAGGGGCCGGTCGCCCCCGAGGTCGTGGTCGAGGTGGCCAGGGTGGCCTGGTGGTACCAGCACCTGCTGCCGCCCGGCACCGAGCCGGGCCTGCACGCCACCGCCGTCCACGACGCCGGCTTCACCGGCCCCCAGCCCGGCGGCGGCAACAACCACGACGAGACCTACACGACCGCCATGACCGCGGTGGCGGTCGACGTCGACCCGGCGACGGGCACCGTCGTGGTGCTCGACGCGGTGTCGGTCCTCGACTGCGGGGTGGTGATCAACCCGAAGGTGGTGGAGGGCCAGCTGCGGGGCGGCTTCACCCAGGGGCTCGGCGCGGCGCTGCTCGAGGAGGTCCGTTACAGCCCCGACGGCCAGCCGCTCTGCTCCACGCTGCTCGACTACACCATCCCCTCCGCGCCGGACTGCCCCGACCTGCGGGTCCGGCTGCGGCCGACGCCCTCGGAGGTCCTCGGCGGGTTCCGGGGCATGGGCGAGACCGGCGTGATCGCCGCCCCCGCCGCCCTCGTCGGGGCGGTGGAGGACGCGCTGGCGCCGATCGGTGTGACGCTGCGCAGCACCCGGGCCCACGCCGGCGAGCTGCGCCGCCTCGTGCGGGCCACCGGGTGGCGGCCGGACCCCGCGCTGTGGGCCAGGCGGGCGCCCCGGCCGTAGCGGGCGGGCGGTGCGCCGTCCGCGGCCAGCCCCGGCTGCCTCGCCGCGTGTCGGGCTCTGGTGGCGGTCAGGCTCCGCCTCGTCGCGTGGCGGGCTCTGGTGGCGGTCAGGCTCCGGCGCAGGCCCGGCAGGAGCCGATGAGGGCGAAGTGCTCCTCGGAGAGGACGAAGCCGTAGGTCTCGCGCAGGTGGGTGGTCAGCTCGGCGAACTCCCACGCCGGCACCTCGGTGACCCGCCCGCAGCGCTGGCAGGACAGGTGGCGGTGGCCCTCGTCGGCGAGGTGGTAAGTGGACGGCCCGTGGCCGAGATGCACGTGGGTGACGACCCCGAGCTCCTCGAGGGCCGACAGCGTCCGGTAGATGGTCGACTCGGCCACGTCGGGGTGGGCGCGGCGGACCTCGTCGGCCACCTCGTCCGCACTCAGGTGGCGGTGGTGGCCGCCGGCGACGAGCACGTCGATGGTGGCCCGCCGGGTGGAGGTGACCCGGCCGCCCCGCGCCCGGAGCATGGCCTCGATGTGCTCGACGCTGGTGGCGTCGCTCACCCTTCGCCGCTGCGGGCCCGCGCCTCGGCGGCGTGGTTGGTCCAGCGCTCCTCGACCCGTCCGTAGCGCCAGACCGACAGGGCCACCACCCAGGTCACGACGAACACCCCGACGATGAAGAAGCCGGCGTGGTTGATGTTGAACGCAGCGGCGTAGGTCCACACCCCGCCGTTCAGGTTGAGCTGGCTCTGCATGACCGAGAGCAGCTCGATGGTGCCGATGACGAACGCCACGCCCACCGACAGACCGGTGATGGTGATGTTGTAGTACACCTTGCGGATCGGGTTGAGGAACGCCCAGCCGTAGGCGAAGTTCATGAACACGCCGTCGGCGGTGTCGAGCAGGGACATGCCCGACGCGAACAGGATGGGCAGCGACAGCACGGCCCAGAACGGCAGTCCCTTGGCCACCGCGGTGCCGGCCAGGAACAGGAAGGCCACCTCGGTGGCGGTGTCGAAGCCGAGCCCGAAGAGGAAGCCGATCGGGTACATCTTCCAGGTCTTGTCGATCTTGCGGGCCATCGGTCCGAAGAAGCGGTTCATCATGCCCCGCGACGCCAGCTGGCGCTCGAGCTCGTCCTGGTCGAAGCGGCCCCGGCGCATGTCGAGGAACATCCGCAGGACCGACACCAGGATCACGACGTTCAGTGCGGCGATCAGGTAGAGAAATGTCCCCGACACCAGGGTGCCGACCAGGCCGGTGTAGTGGTGCAGCCCGGAGCTGTTGTTGGACACGCCCGAGTTCAGGGCCCGGATGCCGAAGTTGAGCAGGACCGACAGCACGAAGACCACGCTCGAGTGGCCGAGGGAGAAGAAGAACCCGGCCGACAGCGGGCGCTGGCCCTCCGACAGGAGCTTGCGGGTGGTGTTGTCGATGGCGGCGATGTGGTCCGCGTCGAAGGCGTGGCGCATGCCGAGGGTGTAGGCCAGCACGCCGGTCCCGATGCCGAAGGTGGTCTTGCCGTTCAGGTGGTAGTGGCCGGCGGCCCCGGCCACGAGGAGGGTGATGCCCACCACGTGCAGGAGGACCACGAAGCCGCTCATCCCGGCGAAGCGGGCCCACTCGCGCGGCGTCAGCGCCTGGCGGACCTGGGCCCACCGGGAGAGCTGGGGGACAGGGAGGGCGATGGGTGCATCCACGGCGTGGCTCCTTGAGACGACGGTCCCCCGTGTCTAGCAAGTTGCGAGCAGCAAGCAATAACCGAGCTGGGCCCGGGGTCGCCGCTGCGTCCCCGTCTGCTGGTCTGCGCGGGTTTTTCGGTCTGTGTGAGTCTGTTTGATCAGCCCGGCGACAGGGCGGCGCGGCGGGCGAAGAGCTCCTCGGCTGCGGCCTGGGCGTCGGCGCGCACCGACGCCACGTCGAAGGTGGTGGGCCGGCCGGTGTCGACCAGGCGGACCCCGTCCACCCACACGTCGGTCACGTCCCTGCCGGAGGCGGCGAAGACGAGGTGGGCGGCGACATTCGAGTCGGCGCCGCGCAGGACCGGGGTGGTGTGCAGGCCCCGCAGGTCGACCGCGACGACATCGGCCCGCTTCCCCGGCTCCAGGCTGCCGGTGACCGCGTCGAGGCCGAGCACCCTGGCCCCCTCGACGGTGGCCATGGTCAACACGTCCCAGGGGTCGCCGGTGGTGGGGTCGAGGGTGGAGACTTTCTGGAGCAGCGACGCCACCTTCATCTCCTCCAGGAGATCCAGGTTGTTGTTCTCCTTCTCGCCGTCGGAGCCGAGGCCGACGGCCACGCCAGCGGCGCGAAGGGCCCCGACCCGGGCCGGGCCCGACGACAGCTTCATGTTGGAGCACGGGCAGTGGGCCACCGAGGTGCCAGTCTCGGCCAGGATCCGGATCTCGCGGTCGTCGAGCCAGACGCAGTGGGCGATCACCGTCGAGGGGCCGAGGATGCCCCGCTCGTACATCACCTCGATCGGCCGGCGGCCCCAGCGCTTCAGGGACTCCTGCACCTCCCAGAGCGACTCCGACGAGTGGGTGTGCAGCCCGGTGTCGAACTCCGCCGCCATCGCAGCGGCGTCGGCGAAGCAGCCGGGCGTGCAGTACATCAGGTGCTCGAGGCCGACCCAGGTCCGGACCCGCCCGCCGGCGGCGGTCCGGTGCGACTCGAGCAGGGCGCGGTTGGTGGCGAGCGTCTCGAAGTAGTCGTAGCCCTCGACGTCGGCCACGTAGGGCACCAGCGTGGCCCGCAACCCGATGGCCTCGGCCTCTGCCGCGGAGCCGGCCATGTGGCGCCACATGTCCATCACCGAGGTGGTGCCGGCCAGGACCGACTCGGCGTAGCACTGGCGCGACGCCACCGCCGCGATCTCGGGGGTGAGGGCCCGGTGGGCGGGGTCGACGTAGGTCTCCAGCCAGTCCCAGAGCGACAGGGACTCGGCCGTGCCCCGCAGCAGGCCCGAGTGGAGGTGACAGTTGTGCAGGCCCGGGAGCACCGCGTGGCCAGCCAGGTCCACCACCGTCGCACCCGCGCTGCGAGCGTCGGCGGCCACCTCCTCGTCGGGCCCGACGGCCACGATGGTGTCGCCCTCGAGCAGGACCGAGCCGCCCTCGATCAGGCGCCGCGGGCGGTCCATGGGGAGGACGAAGGCGCCCCGCAGGAGGCTGCGGTCGCGGCCGGCGCTCCGGTCGCCGGTGGCACTGGTCGGGTCGCTCACGGGGCTGGTCGGGTCGCTCACGCCGGCGCCGCGGCCAGCCAGGCGTCCACACCGGCCAGGCCGGCGGCGACGACGTCGGCCGGCGCCCCGGAGGCCTCCAGCGACGCCCGGGCCACGCCGGCGAGGGCCGTGTCGTCGAGGCCGAGGCGGTCCCGGCAGAGCTGGTACTCCTCGAGGATGCCCGGGCCGAACAGCAGCGGGTCGTCGGCGTTGATCGAGCAGCGGACGCCGGCGTCGAGGAGGCGGGGGAGGGGGTGGTCGTCGAGGGAGTCGACCACCGACAGCAGGACGTTCGAGGTGGGGCACACGTCCAGGCAGACGCCCGAGTCGGCCAGGCGGGCCACCAGGTCGGCGTCCTCCACCGCTCGCACCCCGTGCATGACCCGGTCGGCCCGGCACGCCTCCAGGCAGCCGACCACCGACGCCGGCCCGGCCAGCTCCCCGCCGTGGGGGGCCGACAGCAGCCCGGCGTCCTTCGCGATCGCGAACGCCTCGGCGAACGGCTCGGGCGGCCAGTCGGCCTCGTCGTTGGCCAGCCCGAAGCCGACCACGCCCCGTCCGGCGAACGATGCGGCCACCCGGGCCAGGTCGACGGCCTCGTTGGGGGCGACGGTGCGGTCGGCGGCGACGATCAGGCCGCAGGCCACGCCGAGGTCGGCGCCGGCGGTGGCCAATTCGTCGAGGGCCAGCTCGACGGTGGCCTCGTCGGAGCCGAACAGGCTGCGGTAGCGCGGCGTGTAGAGGGCCGGCTCGACCCAGGCGACCCCGTCGCGCGCCGCGTCCTCCACCACCTCGCGCACCAGGCGGCGGAACTCGGCCTCGCCCCGCAGCACGGCGCAGGCGGCCACGTACATGCCGGCGAAGGCGGCGAAGCTGCCGAAGCCGCGGATCGGCGGCACGGCCATGCCCTGCTCGGCGGCGAGGTCCTCCAGGGTGGCGGGCCGCATGGCCCCCTCCAGGTGCAGGTGGAGGTGGCCCTTCGGCAGGGTGGCCAGGTCTCGAATGGGGGAGGTCACGGTCCGACAGTGTGCGTCGCCGGGCGCCTCGTCGCCATGCTCCGTGTGTGACGGGTTCGTGAACCCCGCCCGGTCGGGCGCAGAGCTCCACGAGGTGCAGGGCTCGCTACGTGGGGCGGCCCGTCCGGAGCGGGTGTCGGCCAGCTGGCGCTTGAACCGGAACCGGACGTGGCCTGGTGGGCCGAGTTGGCGGGAGCCCCTGCGACCCGCGAGAGGGTGAGGAGGAGCGGGAGGCTTCAACCCCTACCTCTCCAGCTGTGAGCTGCAACGAGAGGTTACTATCGAGAATGAAGGTTTCTGAGGACGAAGCCCCGGCAAGAGATCTCGACACCGACGAGTTTCCAAATGTAAGTTCTATATTTCGAGAAGATGCTCGTTGCTGTTGACCCAACGGAGCCGTGCAGCGCTCTGATGTGATGTCTTGAAAGGACAGACCAGGGTGACGGAGGGTCTCGTTTATGAGGGTAGGACATTCAATGGCCTGAGAGGACAAACCTTTTACTGGTGCATTGTATTCACATGGCGATTCGAGCGCAAGGATGTACCGACATTCGATTTGATCGCCAGTATGCTGTCTGATGACGCGTACGCAACCACTCTGATGACGGCAGCAGGGCGAGATGCAGAGGTCGACGATGAGCAGGTTCATGGGCCGTTTCTGCTATCTTCGATCAATCCAGATGCCTTTCGTATTGCAGCGGTGACGGAATTGACCCAAGCAGCTGGACAGTTCGCGTCGGAGTCGGGAGCAGTTCGCGGAAGCGTAGAGGACTTGCGTCTCCGAGAGTTTGTCGATGCAGAGCATGTCGCTAGGACAGAGCTTAGGAAACTCGACGATACCGACTTGGTGCGGCATTCGATGTCATGGATTCTGGATCCCTTTATCGAGTTCCTACAAGTCGATCGCACGAACCGGCAGTTGCATGCGATTATTCTGGCGTCCGACTGAACCGGGGTCACCTAAAGTGCCTGTTCGCTTTTCGAATGGTGCAGCGTAGCGGTTCCTGTTCGGCCGTTATGCTGTTCGTATGAAGAAGTGGCGCGTCACGCTTAACCTTGATGAGGACGTTGCGCAGGCCCTCGAGTCGATCGCAGGCAAAAGCCTGTCAGCCACCGCCAACGACGCCCTGCGAGCTGCCGTCGCCGTCGAGGCTCACCGGGCTGCCCTGGGCCGGTGGCTCGATGAGCTCGACGCCGTGCACGGCGCCGCCGGGGAGGAGGAGGCGGCTGTTGTCGAAGGTCTGCTCGACGACCTCTTGCAATGAGGCTGTGGTCCACCCAGGCCTGGCGGACCCGCTGGAAGGGGGGTCAGCTGGCCCGGCTGGCGTCCAACTCGCCCTCGAGCGGCTCTGTGCGCGGAACGCCTTCAAGACTCGCCGCACGCCTCGCTCAGCTCGGGGTTCGAGATGGTCTGGGGGGACACGGAAGAGGGGTACGGTCCCGAACCCAATCAAGCGTGAGTGTTCATCATCCGCTAGCACTCTCAAAGGCTGATGGTTTTCCAAGAGGCACCTCCATCATCCGTAGAAAATAATGCGATGCTGGTGCCGCAGCGCTGAAGCAGGAAGCCGTGTTGTGGATTTTGAAAGCCGATCCCGAGGACCTGACCAGGACCCGGTAGGGAGCCCTTCCTCCTGAGTCGCGATCCGTTCGCATTCAACTCATAGATCCACGGTGTTCTCCCTGAGTAGTACATGAGCGTGCCGTCGGTCGTTACAGAGAGTGCGAATCCAATCGTCGAGAAGATAGTGTTCAGTAGGGTTGAAAAGAATTGGGCTCCGCGGTCGTAGGAGCGAAGGACCTGCGTCTGCATTCCCGTGGTGCACTCGTACCAAAGGACGAGATGGGTTGCCCGAAGTGGACGGCAGGCCCTGTTGCGGAGCCCCTTGGAGCCTGTAACGTCAGCTGGTCCGGACGGGCTCTGAATGACGATTCGGGTGCCCATCTGGCTGTTGATTCCTATCAGGCCGTTCTGGGACACGAAGAAGGAGAGCTGCCCCGGCTGATTCGGATCGACAGACGCAGCAAACGTTCCGGGGATGGACATCACGGTTGGGTGCTGTCGGGATGACGCCAGATGAACCGAGCTTAAACGGAGCTCTCGACAGAGGGTGGTGCTACATTTCGCAGAGATCAGGTAAACGAAAGAGGTACTCGCTGTCGCAGCCAAGATTGTACCGGAAGTAGAGACTGCTTCCGACCAGGTCTGGCCAGCATCGGTGGTCACCCAAATTGAGTGGCCGGCTAGGACGTAGGCCATCTTCTGAGACACAATGTGCGGTTGGAGGCTGGTTCCTTCTCGACGCAGCGGTGCCGGTAGGGGGAGGGCTATGGCGTCTGTGGCATCCGAAGCAACGCGGTCAAGCGCGCTGCACCGCTGTTTGCCGCAAGGTACAGTTCCGGTTATGTATGTTGTTCCGTCGTCTGCATACAGGCCCAGTGGGGTAAACCCCTCATTGCTGGACACTGCGTCCGATGAGGCCACTTCAAGGTTCGTGGCATGTCCGCGTGGCCCATGAGCAATCCCAACGGAAGCGGAGGTTGAACCGAGCAGAAGAACACCGAGGCACACCAGCATGTGCCCACGTCGCAGCTTCAGTCGCTGAGCTGTCCGGCTCATCTGCGGAAGGCGTCGCGTGGCGGAGTGACTCTCAGGGGATGACGGTTCGTTAGATGGGGTGATTGTTGGTCGCTCTCTGATTCGGTGAATCTATCCGAAGTTTGGCTTTCGTGCCCCTGACATGGGTTCGGAGGAATTCTGCCTGGATTCCCAGGGTTTCTGCCACCTCAGCAACGCGTAGCCCAGAAGATGGCGAAGGACGAGCACTTCGCGCTGGCGGCGAGCCAGCGGGCGGAGAAAGAGTCGGAGCGCGTCGTGATCGGCGACGCGGTCCTCGAAGGAGTTGCTTGGCGCGGTGCCTACGCGCGGGCGGGCCATGTGAAGCGGACCGACGAGGCGCCGGCGCGGGGCGCTCAGTCGGCGGGGACGAGGGGCTCGTCGGGCGCGGTCGGGTCGATCCGGCGCGCCGCGGACTGGCCCCTGCGCTCCACCGGGACGTGCTCGGTGGCGGCGGCGAGGCCCATCACAGGCATGTCCACGTAGACCGCCTCCGAGCCGGTCGCCCCGACCCGGTAGGTCTCGTGGAACACGCCGACGGCGGTGGAGGTGCGGGCGGCAGCATTGAACGCCCGCCAGGCCGGGAGGTGGAGCTCTTCGGGGGCCCGGGCCCACATCGTCAGCTGATCGAAGCTGCGCCAGTACTGGACGACCAGCACGGTCAGGCCGGAGAGGTAGGTCTCCCCGCGGACGAATCCGGTCTCGGGATGCGCGGACAGCTCCCGCAGCATGCGGGGCATGGCGAGAAACACGGGGACCGCACTGCGCACCTGCCACGGCTTGTTGAAGCGCGCCCCGATGAGGAACAGGACCAGGTCGGCGTCGCGTTCGGCATCGGGGCGGGCCGACCAGCGGCCCGGGACCACCGTCATGGTCAGACGGTAGCGCCCGCTGCGGCCAGGTCGACGGGGTCGTGGCCGTCGCGCACCGCCCGGACCAGCTCGACCAGCCAGCGCCGGTACTCCACCGAGACGCGGTCGGCCTTCACCTGCAGCTCGTCGGCGGGGTCGAGGGGCATCTCGGGGGGCACCTGGTTGCACACCACCGGCAGGTCCTCGGCCAGTACGACCCGCTGGAACTCGAGGTGCGGCTCGTCCGGCTCGTCGTGGCCGTCGTTTCGGCCCACGGTCCAGAAGGTGCGGCACACGCCGGGGTCGACCGGCGACGCGGTCATCCAGAGGTGGCGGCGCACACCGGGCAGGCCGGCGATGTCGAAGCCGATGTCCACCGTGAGCGGCATGGGCATCCGGTAGGCGCTGACCCCGACCAGGGCGACGGCCTCCTGGCTGTCGAGCTCCGGCGGCGCGAACTCGAAGCGCAGCTCGCCGGCCTCCCGGCGGACCACGGCGGTGGGCGGCACGGGCTCGTCGCGCCGGCCGAGGGTGCCGTCGTGGACCCAGGCGAAGTGGGCGAGGTCCACAAAGTTCTCCACCCGTCTCGGCGCACCGGTCGGCCAGGTGTAGGGCTCGCCGGCCACCACCCGCATGGTCGGGTCGTCGGCGGCGGGCATGGCCGGCGGCTCGGTGGGCCAGCGGTCGTCGAGGCGCACCCAGACCAGGTCGTGGCGGACCACGGTGGAGAAGGCCTGCTGGCAGAATCGGGCCGGGATCGGCGTGGCCGGCGCCGAGGGGATCTCGACGCAGCGGCCGTCGGGCCCCCAGCGCCAGCCGTGGTAGGCGCAGCGCAGCGAGTCGCCGTCGACCCAGCCGACCGACAGGCGGGTGGATCGGTGGGGGCATCGGTCGACCAGTGTGGCCACCTCGCCG
>CAJCHX010000245.1 GCA_903970215.1 Acidobacteriaceae bacterium | reverse complement strand
CCCGACGGTGTTGTCGCGGGTGGTCGAGTTGGTGCATCGACTATGACGGCGGTCGCGGTGATCGGCGCCGGGATCTCTGGCCTGGTCGCGGCGTTCCGGCTGAAGCAGGCCGGGTGCCGCGTGACGGTCTTCGAGTCGTCCGATCGGATCGGTGGCAAGCTGCGCTCCGGAACGATGGACGGCCTGCGGGTGGACGTGGGCGCCGAGGCGTTCGTGCGCCGCCGTCCCGAGGTGCTGGGCCTCGCAGCGGAGCTGGGGCTGGCAGACGACATCGTCTCGCCGTTGGGTCGTCGCCCGGCCGTATACGCGGACGGCGGGCTCCATCCGTTGGCGGCGCGGCAGCTGATGGGGATCCCGACCGACGCGCCCGAGGTGTCGGTGCCGCTCGCCTGGAACCGCCGGGTCGATGTGTCGCTGGGCGCACTGGTCCGCGAGCGGCTCGGGGAGACCGTGGTGGCGCGGTCGGTCGACCCGATGCTGTCGGGGGTCTACTCGGCGCACGCCGACGACGTATCAGTGCGCGCGGCACTACCGGCCCTCGCGGCGGAGCTGGACGCGGGCACGCAGAGCCTGACGGCGGCGGTGCAGCGGGTGCTGGACCGATCGACCGCGTCCGGGCCCGTGTTCGGCGCGTTCCGCGGCGGGTATCAAGACCTGTTGGACGCCCTCGCCGCGCAGCTGGAAGGCTCGATCCTGCTGAACGCACCGGTGCCTGAACTCCGCTCGGGTTGGATGCTGCGCGGCTGGTGGTTCGACGCCGTCGTCCTCGCGATCCCGCCCCCGCAGGTGGCGCGGATCACCCGCACAACGTTCCCGCGGCTGGCGCAGGCCGTGGCCGGCATTCCGGCTGCGGACTCGGTGATCGTGACCTTGCGGTTCCCGGATTCCGTCGAGTTCCCGGACCACTCCGGTGTACTCGTCGCCTCTGGTGAGATCCTCACAGCGAAGGCATTCACACTGTCGACCCAGAAGTGGGGGCCCGACGTGCGGCCCGGCCCGATGGTCCGGGTGTCGCTCGGGCGGCTGGGGGTCAGCCGGATCGTCGACGAAGACGATGCGACCGTGGCCGAGGCTGCCCTGGCCGACCTGCAGACCGTATTCGGAACGACCGCCTCACCCCGGTCAGCGCTGATTCAGCGCTGGTACGAGGGCATTCCCGTGTACGTACCGGGCCACCTGGACAGGCTCGCGGAGATCGCGGACGCCACCCCACCTGGGCTGGTGCTCACGGGCGCGTACTTCGACGGCGTGGGCGTCGCCGCGTGCATCGCGCATGCAGAGGCGGCCGCCGCGGCTGTGTTGGAACACCGGGTGGCAGGATAGGAGCATGGCCCGCCTCGACTACGCCTCGCTCAATTCGACCATCCGCTACCTGATGTTCTCGGTGTTCGCGGTGAATCCAGGAGAGTTGGGTGATGAGACGGAGCGCAAGGAGGCAACAGCTGATGCCGAGCGCTTCCTGGAGTCGGTGCAGGACGGCGACCTGGTGGTGCGCGGCGTCTACACGGTGTCCGGAATGCGCGCCGATGCCGATTTCATGATCTGGTGGCACGCCGAGCGTATCGAGGACCTCCAGGCCGCGTACAACGACTTCCGTCGGACGACGGTACTCGGCCGCGCCAGCGAACCGGTGTGGTCGGCGACCGCCGTCCACCGACCCGCCGAATTCAACAAGAGCCACATCCCGGCGTTCCTCGCAGGCGAGGCGCCAGGCGCGTACGTGTGCGTGTACCCGTTCGTGCGTAGCTACGAGTGGTACCTGCTCCCCGACGAGGAACGGCGCCACATGCTGGCCGAACACGGGCGGGCGGCCCGGGGGTACCCCGACGTTCGCGCCAACACCGTGCCCGCGTTCGCCCTCGGCGACTACGAGTGGCTGCTCGCCTTCGAGGCACCCGAGTTGCATCGCATCGTGGATCTCATGCGAGACCTGCGGGCGACCGACGCCCGTCGGCACACGCGTGAGGAGATCCCCTTCTTCACCGGTCCCCGCACCGAGATCGGCGACCTGATCGCCGCGCTGCCGTAGGGGCACCTCACTCGAAGTCGGCGTCGTCGTCCGACCAGGTGGGGGCAAACCGATTCCGGTGCTCCACCTCGCGGTGTACCTCGGCCACGAACTGCTCGAAGGACAGGGTCTTGTCGGCACCCGGGCGGCCGGTGCGCGGCGGCGCCTGCTCGACATCGAAGAACCGCACTGCACCCCGGTCGGGGCCGTGCAACTGGTAGAGGCCGATGAACACCCGCTCGAACAGGTCGTAGCGCGTGTCTTCGGCGCCGAGGTCTACGTACAGTCCCTCCGGGCCGCCCATGACGGCGCGTTTGCCGCGCCCGGAGCGTTTGGCGAGCGTCTCGACGTGCTTTGCGAACGACGACTGTCCGGCTTGCCCCGAGCGGGCGGGGTTGCCGTCGTCGCACGTCTCGTACGGTTCGAACATCACCGCCACCAGGACGCTGTACGGCTGACGCTGGTGCAGCACCATCGCCTCACCTCGCAGCTCGTGATCGTTGCGGACGATGTTCTTCGTGTACCGCCCCGCGCGTCCGGTTCGAGCGCTGAAGTCCTGGAAGCTATAGGTCTTGATCGATACACAGAGCACGAGGCCGAGGTTCGGGTCGACCGACTTCACGTCGAGGCGCTTGCGGCCCTTGACCACATCGACCTGCGCCTCCTGTCCGGCTCCCGCGGCGGTGGGTGTGATCTCGGGATACCGGGGGCGCAGCGCGTCCGCCACAGTCTGCGCCAAGCAGTTCGACAGCGCTTGGGCGTAGTTCTTCTTATCGGCGCGCTCGGCGTCGGGTGCGGGTTTCGGATCGGCCGAGTCGAGCGCGAGCCGCAATGGCTGCCAGAGCTCGCTCATGGGCTTCGCCGCCTCACGTCGCTCACGCGCTGAGCTGCACTGTCGCTCACGCGCTGAGCCGCACTGTCGCTCACGCGACGCGCCCCGTGTCATCCCCTGCTGCTTCGCCGCGCATCCGGTCGAGGTGCGCGGCGACGTCGTCCAAGAACCCCGGGACGAACCGCAACGATCCCGCCTCGGCACGCTTGAGGAACCCCGCCGTCGCCCGCGCCGATAGGGGGCGGGCGTCGTCGAGAAAGCGGTCCAGATCCTCGTACTCGTGGTGCACCGGCCACGTCGAGACGTCGACGCGATGCACGGCACCGCCTGAGCCCCAGGCCGCAACCGGCCACGGATCGCCCGGCGCGAGCGGCTCGTCGCGCGACCTGTCGTAGGGGAGAGGCGCGTCGAGGCGATGCCCCACCCACGACGACATCCGGGTGCTCACCGCGTTACCTACAAGCTTCCATCGGTGTCCGGGCCGGATCCCCGGCACCGTCAATGCCGGGGCGGTCCAGTCCGGGTCGAAGCCCTGCAGGCGCTCCGCGTCGATGATGCCGGGCGTGACGATGCTGTGGTCCAGCGTGCGTACGGCCGGTGGGCTGGCGATGCCGAGGGCCGATCCACCTTTGAGAGTCGGGATGGCGTTGACCGCCCAGCCGAGACCCCGCGTGCCCTCGGTCCAATAGAAGCCGCACGGGTGGTGGGTGGGGTCGCCGTCGGGCCGCGCTCCTGCATCGTCGGCGAACAGCACCTCGCGGGGGTCCTCAGTGCGGGACGCCAGCATGAGCACTCGCTGCCGGCGCTGGGGCAGCCCGAAGGCGCGGGCGTCGACGACACGGTAAGCCCAGGCGTAGCCGAACTGGTCGAGAGCGCCCGTGACGTGCCGCATTGCCGCACCGCGGTCGAGGCGCAGCATGAACGGGACGTTCTCGAGTAGCAGCCAACGCGGCCCGCCCTTGCGGCGCACCAGTCGGAACACTTCGTCGACCAGGCCCGAGCGATCGCCTGTGATACCGGCTGTGAGTCCGGCCTGGGAGAGATCCTGGCAGGGGAAGCCCGCCATCACCAGCTCGGTCCCGGCGGGGAGGGAGCGCAGCGTCGTGACGTCCGGGTGCTGCGGCACTCCCGGGAACCGGTGCCGGAGGACGGCAGCGGCCCCCTCATCGACTTCGCAGAGCAGCTCGGTGTCCCAACCGTGCTCGGCGAGCCCGATCTCGAGGCCACCGATGCCTGCGAACAGGCCCACCGCACGTCTCGACACCGAATCTCCTCACAGGCTCCGGACGGAGGATACCGACCGGCGATCACGTTCTGTGGGAACCATATCGGTGGGTCCCGACATGTCCGGACGACGCGAGGGACGAGCGGAGTCAGCAACCTCTCTTGTGAGGCCGGTTCACCGGTGCGCGCAACCTGCGTACCGACGCACGAATGAGGCGTCGCCATCGGCCGTGATGGTGACGTCGTACCTCCCATCGATGGTGGTAGGCCACCTCAGCTCCACCTCGTCACCAGGGAACACCTTCTGGGCGTAGGTATGGCCGCCGGCGTCGCTGGGCATGAGGGTGAACGTCTCGGGAGTCCCGCCATCGTTACCCAGGCGCAGGGTCACCCAGCGGTCACCCTGACCCGTAGTCACGACTTCGGCGGAGGCACGGGGCCCGCTGGAGTCTGGATCGGCGAGCGCGCTCCCGGCGAAGCGGCAGACGAAGCCGTCGGCCCCGTGAACGGCGAAGTCGTACCGACCGCCCGCACCGACCGTGTCCCATTCATATCGAGCGGTGCCTGCAGGCGGTACCGTGAACGGTGTGCCGGCGAACGGCCGCACGATATTGGGATACACGGTGAAGACGAACGCCGCGCGGCTTTGGTTCTCCATCAGGCAGGTGATCTTGCCGGTTCGCCGATCCACAGAGATGTCGGCCCACGGCCGGTAAGGCAGCACGCGGTGGGGCCGTTCCCCGGACTCCTGGACCGGCACGACCTGAGAACCAGGAAGCGGTACGTGGGGTGGCAGCAGGTCGAACGCCCCGTCGGCGCGTGCAACCAGAGCCGCCGTGTCCGGGAGGACGGGGATCGAATAGTCGGGTTCATCGAAGTCGAAGCAGCTGGTGAGGTCGCCGCACACGGCGCGCCGCCACGCGCTGATATTCGGTTCGGCTACTCCGGTGACCTGCTCGAGGAATTGCAGTACCGACGTGTGATCGAAGACCTGGGAGTTCACCCAGCCTCCTCGCGACCACGGCGAGATGACCCACAGCGGCACCCGGTTGCCCAGCCCGATCGGGTGACCGTCGATGAACTCCTCAGGTGTGCCGGTGGGCGGGCTGGGTGGCACGACGTGGTCGAAGAATCCGTCGTTCTCGTCGTACATGAGCAGGAAGACGCAGTGCTGCCAGACTGCGGGGTTGCCGAACACCGAAGAGAGGGCGCGGTCGACCCAGTGCGCGCCATACGCGGGACTGGCCTCGGGGTGTTCGCAGTACGCGTAAGGGGCGACCAGCCACGACACCGTCGGCAGGTTGCCGGCCCGGCAATGTGCGTCGAAGTCCGACAGGTCCCATCGGGTCATGGCGTCGACGTGGTGCGGATCATCGTGGTCCAAGCCGTGGAACTGCTCGAAGTACTCCAGTGCGTTGTCTTCGTAGTTCCCGTCGTGCTCGTCAAGGCCTGGGGTGTGGTACACCCGCCAGCCGACTCCCGCGGTCGACAGGCGTTCGGCGTACGTGGTCCAGTCACAGACCGGGTTGCTCGGCACCGGGGTGCAGTCGAGCCACGGCCCCGTCGAGCCGTCGCGGCCGGGTCCGGCGGTACCTGACCACAGGTACAGCCGGTTCGGGCTGGTCGGGCCCGCCATGGAGCAGAAGTAGCCGTCGCAGATCGTGAAGGCGTCAGCGAGTGCGTACTGGTACGGGATGTCTTCGCGAGTGAGATAGCCCATCGTGAAATCGCCCTTGGCGCCGACCCATCGGTTCATGGCCCCGCTGTTGATGGCGTCGTGCGCGGACTCCCAGTCGTGCGGGAGTTCGCCCAGATGCTGCGCATTCGTCGCCGTGGTGTCCAATCGGAACGGGAGGAGGTAGCCGTCCGGACGGGACAATGCGGGCTGACGGAACACGCTGTCGCCGGAGGGGAACGTCAGCGCCTGCCGATCCTCGAACCCACGCACGCCGCTCAAGGCACCCAGGTAGTGGTCGAAGCTGCGGTTCTCCTGCATCAGGATCACGACGTGCCGAATCTCATCCATGAACCTCACCTGATTGTGCGCGTCCGGAGCTTCCGCAACAGGGCGAGGTCGACGTCTTCGAGGGACTCGACGACGGTTCGGCTCGGTGCGGCGAGGATCGGGTCGGCTGAGGGCACTGCGATGACGGTGCAGCCGGCAGCCTCGGCAGCAGCGACCCCGACCGGCGAGTCCTCGATGGCCACGCACGCGCTGGGCGAGACCTCGAGCGCAGCTGCGGCGGCCAAGTACGGCTCGGGGTACGGCTTGGACCGGACCGTGTCCTCGGCCGCGATCGTGATTGCGAACTTGTCTCTTCCCAAGGCCGTCCGAACCAGATCGACGACGCGACGCTGCGAGGCCGACACGATGGCGGTGGGAACTCCCGCCGCCGCCAGTTCATCCAGTAGGCGCAGAGCGCCTGGTCGCGGCACGATGTCGGCCTCGACGAGCGCAGCGAATGCGTCATCGAGACGGGCGGCAAGGGCGACCGGGGAGGGCACATCCGGTCCGCCGGTCCGGTGGAGGTGCGCGGCGGTGTGTTCCGAAGGGCGACCCAGAACATGGCCGGCATCGTCAGGTCTCAACGGACGGCCGACCGCTGACGCGACACGCTCGACCGACGCCAGCCACAACCTCTCCGTGTCGACGATCGTTCCATCCATGTCGAACAGAACGGCCGCAGGTGTCGGGCGGGTGGTGTTGCTTGCGCGCAAGAGCTACTCCGTAGATGTGCCGGGACGGGAGAATCGGTCAGCTTCCGACGAGGACAGGGCGGTCGAGCAGCGCAACCGACGCGGTGGCGCCGACCGGCAGTTCGCCCGTTCGGTGCGCCGCGATGTCGGCGACCAACTCTCTCTCACCGGGTCGTTGCAGTCTGAGCCGGGTGCTGGCGCCGCGGAACACGGAACTGGTCACTATCCAACCGGCGTCGGCCGGCGCGACGACCAATGCTTCGGGCCGCACCAGCACTGTCACTTCTTTGTCCGGCGGGCGGTGTGCACCGTCGGCCGCGACGACGAGATCGAAGACCCGAACCATGCCCCCGGATTGGGTCACGGCCGTGAGATGGTTCATCGTCCCGACGAACTCGGCGACGAAGACGGACGCGGGGCGGTCGTACAGGTCCGCGGGAGGCGCGCACTGCTCCAGCCGCCCTGCCTTCATAACGGCGACGCGGTCGGCCATCGACAGCGCCTCCTCCTGGTCGTGCGTGACCATGACAGTGGTCACCCCTAGTTCGGTCTGAATGCGCCGGATCTCCTCGCGCAGTTGTTCGCGCACCTTCGCGTCGAGAGCCGACAGCGGCTCGTCGAGCAGAAGCACGCGCGGCGCGATCGCCAGCGCCCGAGCGAGCGCGACCCGTTGCTGCTGACCGCCAGACATCTGGTGGGGGTACTTGTGCTCGTGCCCGCCCAGTCCGACGAGCTCGAGCAACTCGACTGCCGTTGTACGACGTTCCGATCCGCCCCGACGCCGTACCTTGAGGCCGAAGGCTACGTTGTCGGCCGCGTTCATGGTCGGAAACAGGCTGTAGGACTGGAAGACCATTCCCATGTCACGTTTGCTGGCTGGAACGCCGGAGACGTCTTTGCCGTCGACCAGCACGGACCCGGAGGTCGGCCGGTCGAATCCGGCGAGCAGGCGAAGTGCCGTCGTCTTACCGCACCCGGACGGTCCGAGGAGCGCGAGCAGTTCGCCAGGCTGTGCTGTCAGCGAAAGCCCGTCGAGCGCGGTCATCGCACCGAACACTCGACTGACGTCGTCGAACGCGACCATCGTGCCCTTACCGGCGGTGGCCGACGCTGGCAATTTAGTGGACGTGCTGGTCATGACTTACCTTTCTGTTCGGCGTTGCGGGGTTCACGAGTGAGGCCGATGCCGCTGACGACCAGCAGCGTGACCTCGACCAGAAGAAGACTGAATACCGAGACAGCGGCCTGGACCTGACCCGAGGTCGTAGGCAGCTGTGCCAGCCACACCGGGAACGGCTCGTCGTACAGAAGGATCGACGCGACGGTGAACTCACCCATGGTGAGCGCGAAGCACAGGAAACCAGCATTGACCATGCTCGACCGCAAGCTGGGGATGATGATCACCACGATGGTGGTCCACCAACTGGCGCCGAGGTTGCGCGATGCCTCAACGAGGGTGCTCACCTCGATGGAGGCGAGTCCCGCATTGAGCGCGCGGTAGACGAAGGGCAGGGCCATGACGACATACAGGACGACGAGCAGGAGCGGATGACTGGAGTCCCGCATCCACTTGAGGACCTGAAATGCCGCTCCACCGCCGGACTCTCCGGCCGGTTGCGCCGCGCGGTAGATGTCGCTGACGCCGACGACCAGGACCACCGGCGGAAAGACCAGCGGTAGCAGGCAGATGGTCTCCACCAGCGGACGCATTTTTTGTAGCCGCAGGTGGAGCAGGATCTGGGTCGGCACCATCAGCGCCATCGTCACGACGATCGTGGCGATCGACAGCAGCAGCGAGAAAGTCAGCGCGTGAACGAAGCTGACGTGGCTACTGTCCGGTTGTTCGAAGATCTCCTGGTATGCCTTGAGAGTGACACCGCCACCGGGCTTGCGCACCGTGAAGGCGATCGCGGCGATCATTGGACCGACGAAATAGACTGCGGCACCTGCCAGCACGATCCAACGGAGCGCGGTGCCCGTGGTCGGGCGGCGGAAGCCGGCGCGGTGTGCTCGGCTCTGCTGCTTGGGCGCGGGGCCGCCATCGACCATCGTCATGACAACCACCTCGATGTCCGTCGCTGCAAAAGCTGGTAGACGACAGTCATCGGCAGGACCAGCACGATCATGTCCAAGGCCAGTGCTGCACCGAGGTTCTCCTGCCCGGGTAGGACGTTCCCGCTGAGAACCGAGGAGATCCGGATCGTTACCAGTGGGAACGACGAGTTGATCGCGTACGCCGTTGCGTATGCCGAGAACGCCGAGCAGAACAGCAGCAGCAACGACCCGAGGAAACTGGGGAGCAGGATCGGCGCGGCCACCCACCTCAAGTACTGGGACCCGCTCGCTCCCAAGTTCTCCGCAGCCTCTGCCCACTGAGTCCGCAGACCCTCGAGCGCCGGCATGATCACGAGCACCATGAGCGGGATGAGGAAGTAGAGGTAAACCACTGTGAGGCCGGAGAGCTGGGCGAGTTGGAAGTGCAGGTCGTCCCGGAGGGAGAGTCCGAAGTGGTCGGCCAGGAACGTGGTTGCCATGCCCGAGTTGGCATCCAAGGTCGCCACGAAAAGGAATGCCAACGGCACCCCGCCGAAGTTGGCGGTGACCGCCGCCACCGTGGTGACGAGCTGGCGGAGCACGCTACGCCGGCTGGTGACGACCGCGTAAGCCAACGCCAGACCGAGCACCGACCCGATGACGGCCGTGATCGCAGACAGTTTGACGCTGGTCTCGAGCGAGACCAGCTGCGCTCCCTGCAGCGATTCGTGGATGTTGGACAGGGTGAAGCTCGTGTGGGTCTGGCGCACGAACTGCTCCGTCACCGGGTCACGATGGGCCACACCCACAGCGGTGCGGCGGAATGCCTGCCAGCAGATGAACAGGATCGGCAGGATGAGCGCGCCGCCAGTGAACAGGAAGAACGGGATCAGCCCCGCCCACGCTCCTGAAACGCTCCGAACCCGCGCCGACCACGCAGGTCGACGGCGCGCGACGGCCGGAGCGTCCGCACGTTCGGCGACCGCCGCGCTACTTGACTGCATTGGCCCAGGATTGGGTTACCAGGCTTTTGGCCTTGGTGATCTGGTCCTGGTTGGGCAGGAACGGCTCGACGTCCTTGACGGCGGGCAGTTTGTCGGCGCCGACTGCGCTCCCGTTCTTGAGCATCGTGGCTAGCTCGATCGGCCGGGCGGAACCCTTGAGCCAGAGGTTCTGACCGCCATCCGGTGTCTGGCTGTACAGGTACTCCTCCCACAGCCGGGCGGCAGCCGGGTGCGGGGCGTTGACGTTGATCGCCTGGGCGTAATACGCAGACACCACTCCGTCGGTCGGGATGGACGTCGTCCAGGTGATCCCGCTCTTGGCCAACTCGGCTGCCTGGCTGATATTGAGGTAGTCCCAGTCCAGAACGATCGGGGTGGCGCCGCTGGCGATGTTTGCCGGGGTCGCTTTGGTCTTGTTGAAGATGCCTTCGTCGTTGAGCTTCTTGAAGAAGTCGATGCCGGGAGCGATGTTGTCGGCGCTTCCACCGTTTGCGAGTGCAGCCGCCCACACCGCTTCGAATGCGGAGTTCGAGTTGGTCGGGTCGCCGCTGAATGCGACCTTGCCCTGGTATTCCGGGTTCAGGAGGTCCTTGAAAGACTTCGGACACGTGCCGCCGACCTTGGCGGCATTGCAGCCGATCGAGACGTAGCCGCCCATGTCGCTATACCAGAGCCCACCCTCGTCCTTCTGACCGTCGGGGATATCGGCCCACGTGGCCACCTTGTACGGCGCGAAGGCGGCACTCCGCGCACCGGACTGCGCGTAGGAGTTGCCGATGTCGACGACATCGGGGGCCGTCGACTGTCCCTTGGTCGAGGAGAGCGCATTCATCTCGTCGCCGCTGGAACCGTTCGGGTTCGCGCTGCTGACCTTGATCCCGTACTTGCTCTCGAACGTCGAGATCACCTCGCCGTAGTCGGCCCACGTCGGCGGCAGTGCGATTACGTTGAGCGCGCCCTCCTGCTTGGCCGCGGCCACCAGCGCGTCCATGCCACCGCCGGCCTGCGCCGACTGGGCGGTGGCCCAGCCGCCGCTTGCGCTCGAGTTCGACCCGCCCGCAGCGGTGGTCGACCCGCCGCCGCCACACGCTGCTAACGACATTGTCACCATGCCCGCCGTCGCGGCCAGGCTAACCAGCCGAACACCGTTTCTTCGCATCTCTGGTCTCCATCGCTCTTCGGTGGAGAGCCTGAGTGGCGGGCCGATCAGGCGTCGACCAGTTCTTCCTGGTCCCAAACTCTCCAAGTTGGCTATACAACATGGGGAACGGTATTCGGGATCAGTGAACGCGGCGTGGACACGACGATGAAGATTCTGTTAACGGTGATCAACACGGTGACGGTTGCCCTTCGGCGCATGTCACCCACCGATTCAGCTGCTGGCCAACCGGTAGACTGAAGCTTTCTGCCCGGTCACGTCGACGGGGCAGAATCCTAAGCAGGCGGGCGAGGTCGGAGTGGCGATGGCAGGTGTGGGGCGCGATGGCTCTCAGGCGCAGTTTCGCGAATTGGCAGCCAACTTGAGGGAAGCGATCGTGTCGGGCGCCTTCGCTCACGATGGTCGCCTCCCCAGTGAGGCGAGCCTCGCCGAAGAGCATGGCGTCTCGCGCGGTACCGTTCGACAGGCGATGGCCCTGCTGCGCGCCAACGGCCTGGTCACCTCCCGCCGCGGGACCCGGCGTGTCGTTCTCGGCGCGGCGCGCACCCAGAGTTTTTTCGAACTGCTGAGCTTCACCCATTGGGCTCGATCCATCGGTGACGAGCCCGGCGGCCGCACCGTCGACGTCCAGCACCGTCAGGCACTGCCTGCCGAGTACGAGCAACTTCAGCTCGAACCCGATTCGTCTGTCTATCGAGTTCTGCGAGTTCGGACGCTCTCAAGGGTGCCGGTAATGCTCGAGCGCACGGTCTATCCCGAATCGATCGGCCGGCTGATCGCCGAACAACCGCGCGACGCGGTTTCACACACCGGCCCCTTGACCGACGCGGGCATCGTGTTCGCCGATGTCACACACACGATCGATCTGTGCCCTGCCGACGCCGACGACGCGTTGTTACTCAGCTGCAGTGAAGCCGCGCCCCTTCTGCGAGAGCGCCGACGCGCAACCGACCCGACCGGAAGGCCACTGCTGAGCTCAGACGACCGCTTCTTGCCGGGAATCGTCTCTTTCACGGTCCACAACTCGGCACAGCAAACCGCGTTGTCGCGGCGTAGGGCGTAGCGATTCGATGTGCGGGAAGCGGACGGCGAGGAGGACGTGTCAGTCGGCTTTGGGTTCCAGCGTCAGCGAGATCGAATTGATGCAATAGCGAAGATCCGTCGGAGTGTCGTATCCCTCACCCTCGAAGACGTGTCCGAGGTGACTCCCGCAGTTGGCGCACAGCACCTCCACCCGGTGCATGCCCAGCGAGTCGTCGGCCCGCTCGATCACAGCACCACCGGCCAGCGGGGTGAAGAACGACGGCCAGCCGCAGTGTGAGTCGAACTTCGAATCGCTGCGGAACAGCTCGGCTCCGCACGCGCGGCACCGATACACGCCCTCGGTCTTGGTGTCCGTGTACTCGCCTACGAAGGCCGGCTCGGTCCCGGCCTTGCGCAACACGCGATACTCGGCAGGCGTCAACTTCGCCCGCCATTGCGAGTCGGTCAGCGCCAGCTTGGGTCGGATGGAAGTGTCGTCGCTCATGCGTCCACGCTAATCAGCGGCCACGGCCGGCGCCAGCGGCCGGTCGACGCCTTCATCCAGCCGGTCTTCCGCCTTGGCATCGAGGTAGCGGTACAGGAGCACACAGAACGGGACGATGAGCAGCAAGGACCAGCCCAGTGTGCACTTGAGGAAAGTCGCCGACCGGCCGAACGCGAGCCACTTCTGCGATGCCCACGTGTCGTATGACAGGAATCCGTACACCGCGAGCCACACCGGCCAGCTTCCCATCACGGACGCCCGGTAGACGATGGTCATCAGCATCGGGAACAGCAGCATGGAGTAGTAGCCCTGGCCCAGCGAACCGAGCAGGAATTCGGCGGTCAGCAGCATCCCGGATGTGGTCGCCAGCCACATCAGCTCGTTGCTGGCGCGGTAGTACCGCCAGAGCCAATACACCGTCGCCACCGTCATCAACCCCAGCACGATTCGCATCGCCCACGACAACCACAGCGGCAGCCCGAAGTACTGCGCATTTCCGACGATCGCACTGTTGTAGTAGTCGCGCGACTCGCTGAGGTAGGGGAGTGTGCGCTTGAAGAAGTTCCCGCGGTCGGCGGCCAGCGCCAACCCGACGGCCATCAGCACCGCGGGCACCCCGACGGCGGTGATCAGCGATCGCCACCACTCCCGCTTCATCAGGATCGGCACCAACAGCACGATCAGCAGCGGCTTCACGGCGAATGACAACCCCAGCGGTATGCCCGCCCACAGCGCCTGGCGACGCAGTAGCAGCCAGAAGGTGGCGACCTCAGCGAGCAGGATGAAGCAGTTGAAGTTGGTGAACACGAGCGTGTCTGTGACCGCCTCGCTGGTGAACGCGATGAACAGCACGATCGGCGCGACCGCCGAGTTGAGCCCGAAACCGAACATGCGGATCAACAGATAGAGCGCGATCAACAGCGCGATGGTACTCAGCGTGACGAAGATGTTGCGCGCAAGCTCGGGATCGAATACCCCGAACGGCGCCATCAGAACTGTGCCCGACGGTGGGTACAGGTAGTGCGGGCTGACCGTTGCGTAGTCCTCCACGTACACGGGCTTGTGATTGAGGAACCGGACGGCTGCGGTGTACACCGCCGTGAAATCGTCTGTCTTCGCGCGGTTGGGGACGAGGATGATGAGGCGTTGCACCATCGTCATCACCGCGATCGGCCACAGGATCGCCTTGACGATCGTCGCCGGGTCGGCCTTCAGCTGCGCGAGTGCGGCCGGTGCAGGGCCGCGCGTCTTGTCGGAATCGGGGACGGACACTCGGAAAAGGTACCGTGCCGCGCTCACGCGGGGCAGGCGCCCGTGATCGGCGCGTCCAACCGGTCCAGATATCCCGCCAGCTGTTGCTGCGCGCAGACGGATCGGATCACCACTCCGTGTCCGATTCCGGCCCAGGTCAAGGTGGCCATCGTGGTGCCGGCCATCGCGATCTGGCCGCGGATCAGATCGAGAGCGTCGGCCGAGGTGAACGGGTCGTTCTGGCCTATCACGGTGACCGTCGGGACCAGGGCCCGCTGAGGTGCGGGCGGCGGCGTGATGGTCGGCCACGACTGGCAGTCGATCATGTTCAAAGCGGCTGCGGTCCCCCCGGTCGGATACTTCGTCGCCCACGAGGTGGCGTCGGCCCGAATCTGGGCGGACGACGGCTTCTGTCCGGTGTCGGAACACCGCGAGACGTAGGTGCCGTCCGATCCTGTGATCGCGTCGGAGGCGGTGATCATCGAGCGCAGCGGACCGACGTCGCCGGTGCGTGCGGCTTGTACAGCCGAGGCGAGCGCGACGACCCGGTCGCTCTGATCCCCAGGGGCGAGACCGAGTTCAGTTGTCACGGCCTCTAGCAGCTCGGTGTCGGTGATGCCCCCCAATGTCCCGGCAGAGGCTCGCGCGAAGGCGTCTGTGAGGGCCGCGCCGGGGTCGGCCCCGAGCGCACACGCGACGGCGCGGCAGTCGGTGCCGAAGGTCGCAACAGTGGCGGCGATGCCCTTCAAGGCGTCCTCGGTGCGGTTGGCGAGGCCGTCGTCGTAACGGACCGGGGAGTCGAGGACGAGCCGCGCGACCCGGTCCGGGTGCGTGGCGAGGTACGCGAGGGCGATGGTCGATCCGTCGCCGATCGACAGCAGGCCCAAAGCCGGGACCCCCCACGTGGTGCGTAGCACCTCGAGGTCCGCCGCCGCGTTGGCGGCGGTGTACACGGGCAGCGTCGTCGTGAGCTTGTCCGAGCACTCGTTGGTCAGGTCGGTCGAAGCGCGGCTGAGGGCCTCGATCCGGGCGTCGAGCGTCGCGCCAGGCGTCGTCGCACCACCCGTGCGCAGGACGTCGACGTCCGCCGGCGGCAGGCACGTGACCGGCGACGAAGGGCCGAGCCCGCGGCGTTCGATCGCCACCACGGGGTGGCCCCGCAGCAGCGGTGCGTCTGAGGCCGTGAGGGTCAACAGCGCCCGTTGTGATGTGAGTGCGCTGTCGCCGACGATGACCAGCGGTGCAGCGGTGGCAGGGGTGTCCGCGGATGCCGCGCGGGTGAGGGTGAGCTCGAACTCGTCGCCGCCTGTGACGGACGGGTCCTGCGCAACCCGGATCGTGCTGCACTCCACCGTGACAGTGCCGATCGGTGCTGCTATCCCGTAGCGAGCGGCCAGTTCGCCCCCGCAGTCGGTCCACGCGACGGCGCCGGCCACGGGAGCGTTCCAGGCGGGCGCGGGATTCGCGGGCGCCGACGAGGAGGCCGGCGCGAGCGGGCCGCCCAATGCGGTGACGAACGCCGGCGGCGAGGCGGGGCCGGGCGCGCACGCGGTTGCCAGTAGGCCGATCACAGCGACCGCGGTCCATCGGCTCCTCGACCGGGTGACAGCGGCGGGTCCGAA
>CAJCHX010000244.1 GCA_903970215.1 Acidobacteriaceae bacterium | reverse complement strand
GCCGCGGCGGCGCGCGCCGCCGAGCGGATACTCGTGCTTCCCGACGGGTTCACCCGCCCACGCGAGCCGGAGCCGTACCTCGGCGAGCTGCAGCAGGCGGTCTTCGACGGCGTGCGGATCCGGGTGCGGTACCGTGCCCGCGGCGCCGAACCGGCCGAGCGCGTACTGGACCCGACCGGCCTCGTGCACGCCGGTGACCGCTGGTACCTGCTGGCCCGGCGCGACGGCTCCGACCGCACCTATCGGGTATCGCGATTCGAGTCGGTCGAACTCACCGGGGAGCCCGCAGACCGGCCGGACGACGTAGATCTCGCCGCCGCGTTCGAGGCCAGCCGCGCATCGTTCCGCGAGTCGCTGCCCGACACCGATGTGACCGTGCTGGCCGACCGCAGTGTTCGTGACCTGTTGGCGCGCACCACTATCGAGATCACTGACGAGATCGAGGACGAGTCGGGCCGACTGCGAATCAAGGCGCGGTTCAGCGGCATCGAGCACGTTGTGCACACACTCTGGTCGCTCACTCCGAGCGTCGAGGTGATCTCACCCGCGTGGGTCCGGGACCGGATCGTCGCCCGCGCGAGGGCTGCGGCAGAGGCATACCGCATGTCCGCCTGAGTCACGGTCGGAGCGCGTCGATCCCGCAGATATGCGATATGGGCGCGCTCCGACCGCGATTCGGTCGTGATTCAGGTGAGGGTGATGTGCACGGTGACCGCGCCCTTGTCATCGCGCTTGGCGATGGCGGTTCCCGGGTGCTCGACCCCACCGATCCGAACGGACAGCGGCCCACCTTCACCGGTGAAGTTGCGCCACCAGCCCTTCTGATCAGGCAGTTGGACACCGACCACCAGCTCGTCACCATGCCGCTTGTAGCTCACCGGAAGACTCACCGCCTTACCGGAGCGGCGTCCGGTGTATGACAGGACAGCCATCGATCCGCCTAGCCGCTCGCCGATCACGGGCAGTTCCAGCAGGGGTGTGACGGCCTTGTTGAACAGGGCCGCAGAGCGTTGGAAGAGGTTCATGCGCCTGACGGTACGCCCGCGGCGAGCGGAGGCATACTGGATGAATCAGGCACACTGGATGAATGAGGACACTTCTGAACATCATCTGGCTGGTGCTCTGTGGATTCTGGATGGCTCTGGGTTACGCGGTGGCCGGGGTGATCTGCTGCATCCTGGTGATCACGATCCCGTTCGGCATCGCGTCGTTCCGCATCGCGAGCTATGCGCTGTGGCCGTTCGGTCGCACCGTGATCCGCAAACCCACCGCCGGCACGGCGTCGATGATCGGCAACATCATCTGGTTGATCGTGGCCGGGGTCTGGTTGGCCATCGGCCACATCACCACCGGAATCTTGCTGTGCCTCACCGTGATCGGGATCCCACTGGGTATCGCCAACTTCAAGCTCATTCCGGTGTCGCTGCTACCGCTCGGCGCGGAGATCGTGCCCATCGACACCCGGCTCCCGGCGCGGTACTGACCCACACCGCCGAACCGATCACCGAAACGAAGGAAGCCTCCGACCCGAAGGTCGGAGGCTTCCATATCGTGCTCTGCAACAACTACCGGTAGTCGCCCGAGAAACCGTAGTCGTCGAGCGGCACCGCAGCACCGGACGGAGCGCCGAAGGCACCCTCCGGGCTGTAGTACTGATCGTCGAAGCTCGGCACCGAGTACGCCGCGGCGCGGGCCTCCTCGGTCGGCTGCACCTGGATGTTCCGGTACTTGGCGATTCCGGTACCAGCCGGGATCAGCTTGCCGATGATCACGTTCTCCTTCAGGCCGATCAGCTTGTCGGAGCGGGTGTTGATCGCGGCGTCCGTGAGCACGCGGGTGGTCTCCTGGAAGGAGGCCGCCGACAGCCACGAGTCCGTCGCGAGCGACGCCTTGGTGATACCCATCAGGACCGGCCGGCCGGCTGCGGGCTCGCCGCCCTCGGCCACGACGCGGCGGTTGGCCGCCTCGAACTCCGCACGCTCGGTCAGCGAACCGGGCAGGAACTCCGTCGAGCCCGAGTCGATGATCGTGACGCGCCGCAGCATCTGCCGGACGATCGTCTCGATGTGCTTGTCGTGGATCGACACACCCTGGCTGCGGTAGACCTCCTGGACCTCGTTGACCAGGTGCACCTGCACCTGCCGCGGGCCCATCACGCGCAGTACCTCGTGCGGGTCGGCAGCGCCCTCGAGCAGCTGCTGGCCCACCAGCACGTGGTCACCGTCGGCCAGCAACCGCTCGCTGCCGTCGTCGTGCTTGAACACGCGCAGGCGCTGCCGCTTGCTGATCTTGTCGTAGACGACATCCTCGCCACCGTCGTCCGGGACGATGGTGATCGTGTAGAACCGGTCGTCGTCCTCGAGCCGCACGCGGCCCGAGACCTCGGCGATCGGGGCCTTGCCCTTGGGCACGCGGGCCTCGAACAGCTCCTGGACACGCGGCAGACCGCCGGTGATGTCGTCACCGACACCACCCTGGTGGAAGGTACGCATGGTCAGCTGCGTACCGGGCTCACCGATCGACTGCGCGGCGACGATGCCGACCGCCTCGCCGATGTCCACCAGCTTGCCGGTGGCCATCGACCGGCCGTAGCAGGTCGCGCACACGCCGGTGCCGGTGGTGCAGGTGAGCACCGAGCGCACCTTGACGTCGGTGATGCCGGCCGCAAGCAGCGCCTCGATCGCCGGGTCGCCCAGGTCGTGACCACGCTCGACCACCACGTTGCCCGCGGCGTCGACGGCGTCCTCGGCGAGGGTCCGCGCATATGCGGACGTCTCGACGTGGGCGTCGCGGATCAGCGTGCCGTCGGCCTGCTTCTCCGCCAGGGGAACCATGATGCCGCGCGTGGTGCCGCAGTCGACCTCGCGGACGATCACGTCCTGCGATACGTCCACCAGACGACGGGTCAGGTAACCCGAGTCGGCGGTACGCAGCGCGGTATCGGCCAGACCCTTACGGGCACCGTGCGTGTTGATGAAGTACTCCAGCACCGTCAGGCCCTCGCGGAACGAGGACTTGATCGGCCGCGGGATGAACTCACCCTTCGGGTTGGTCACGAGGCCCTTCATGCCGGCCAGGTTGCGCACCTGCGTCATGTTTCCCGTGGCGCCCGACTTGGGGATCATCACGATCGGGTTGTCGTCCGGGTAGTAGTCCTCCATGGCCTTACCGACCTCTTCGGTGGCCTGCTTCCAGATCTCCACCAGAGCGTCGCGACGCTCGTCCGAGGTCAGCGCGCCACGCGCGTACTTGCGCTCCAGCCCGTCGGCCCGCTCCTCGTACCGGTCGAGGATCTCCTTCTTGGTCGGCGGCACGAGCACGTCCGCCATGGAGACGGTCACGCCCGAGCGGGTCGCCCAGTAGAAGCCCGCGTCCTTGAGCTTGTCGACGGTCTGCGCCACCACGATCATCGGGTACCGCTCGGCCAGATCGTTGATGATCGTGGCCTGACGCTTCTTCGGCATCTGCTCGTTGATGAACGGGTAGTCGGACGGGAGCAGTTCGTTGAACATCACCCGGCCCAGCGTGGTGTCCGCGACCCATGCCTCGCCGCGCTTCCAGCCGTTCGGGAACTGCTCCGCCTCCACCTCGGGGGTGGGACGCTGCGCCGTCAGCCGCACCCGGATCGGCGCCTGAATGGACAGCTCGCCCAGGTCCAGCGCCATGATCGCCTCGGCCGGGCTCGCGTACGCGCCCTGCTCCGGCGAGTCGGTCTCGGCAGGCTTGCGCGCGCCGATCGCCGACTCCTTGAGCGTGGTCAGGTGGTACAGGCCGGTCACCATGTCCAGACGGGGCATGGCGAGCGGGCGACCCGACGCCGGCGACAGGATGTTGTTCGACGACAGCATCAGGATGCGGGCCTCCGCCTGCGCCTCGGCGCTCAGCGGCAGGTGCACGGCCATCTGGTCACCGTCGAAGTCGGCGTTGAACGCCTCACAGACGAGCGGGTGCAGCTGGATGGCCTTACCCTCGACCAGCTGCGGCTCGAACGCCTGGATGCCCAGCCGGTGCAGCGTGGGCGCGCGGTTGAGCAGCACGGGGTGCTCGGCGATGACCTCTTCGAGGACATCCCACACCTGGGGCCGCTGCCGCTCCACCATGCGCTTGGCCGACTTGATGTTCTGCGCGTGGTTGAGGTCCACGAGCCGCTTCATCACGAACGGCTTGAACAGCTCGAGCGCCATCAGCTTCGGCAGACCGCACTGGTGCAGCTTGAGCTGCGGGCCCACGACGATGACCGAACGGCCGGAGTAGTCGACACGCTTACCCAGCAGGTTCTGGCGGAACCGCCCCTGCTTGCCCTTGAGCAGATCCGACAGCGACTTGAGCGGGCGGTTACCCGGGCCCGTCACCGGCCGGCCGCGCCGGCCGTTGTCGAACAGCGCGTCCACCGACTCCTGCAGCATCCGCTTCTCGTTGTTGACGATGATCTCGGGCGCGCCCAGATCGATCAGTCGCTTGAGGCGGTTATTGCGGTTGATCACGCGGCGGTACAGGTCGTTGAGGTCGGACGTGGCGAACCGGCCACCGTCGAGCTGCACCATCGGGCGCAGCTCCGGCGGGATCACCGGCACGGCCTCGAGCACCATCATCTCCGGCCGGTTGCCCGACTGCAGGAACGCGGTGACGACCTTCAGGCGCTTGACCGCGCGGGCCTGCTTCTGGCCCTTGGCCGTCTTGACCTGCTCCTGGAGGTCCGCGGACTCGGCCACGAGGTCGACCTGCTGGAGCAGGTCGCGGACCGCTTCGGCACCCATGCCGCCGCGGAAGTACTCCCCGAGCCCGTAGGGCGAGCCGAACCGGTCGCGGAGCTCGCGGAACGTG
>CAJCHX010000243.1 GCA_903970215.1 Acidobacteriaceae bacterium | reverse complement strand
TTGGTGCTGTTCGCGTAGTACGCGGAATCAGGCCTGCTCGATCCGGACGGTGTTGCCCGCGGGATCCCGGAACGCGGCGTCGCGGACGCCCCACGGCTGGCTCGCCGGCTCCTGCAGCACCTCGGCGCCCGGCGCCGCTGCGACCTTCTCGAAGACGGCGTCCAGATCGTCCGACCGGAAGTTGACGAAGCCGAGTTCGCCTTTCGCGAGCAGCGCGGCAACGGTGTCCCCGTCGTCCTGCGAGCGGCCGGCATGGGGCTGCGACAGCACCAGCTGAATCTCGGGCTGGCTGGCGGTGGACAGCGTGATCCATCGGAAGTCGCCCTGTTTCACCTCGTTGCGCACGGTCAGGCCGAGTGTGTCGCGGTAGAAGGTCAAGGCGGCGTCGGGGTCGTCGACGATGACGTGAACGGTGCTCAATGCGATGGTCATGGGCTCCACGCTAGCCTTCGGCTGCCACGGAACTCTTCTCCGAAACTGCTCGATCTCAGGCTCCCTAGGTGTCGTCGATGTCATGCAGGGCACGGTAGGAACTGTCGACCCGCTCTATGCGCTCCTGCCCGTCGGGTGTCCAGTCGAGGACGCGATCGGAGAGCATCGCGACCAGGCTCAGGGCGCTTGCGTGGCTGTCGAAGGCGCCGGTCGTGGTGGCCGGGCATTCGATCCACCAGGTCGCGTCGTGTGCCATCGATCGCAGTTGGCTGTCGGCGATGAGCAGCACCTGTGCCTGCGCGGCACGCAGCACGGCGAGGAGGTCGCGAACGCGGGGGCTGTGCCGGCGGAACGACACGACGATGACGAGGTCGTCGGGTCCGGCGTCGAGGACGTCTTCTGCTGCCGACTGCCCGGGTTGTGGGACCAGGCGGGTGTCGGGACGGATCTGGGCCAGGTTCATCCGGAGCACCGTCGCGATCGCGTAGCTGCTGCGGTGGCCGGAGACGAATACGCGGCGGGCCCTGGCTACCGCTTCGCCGATCGTGTCGAGAACGGTCTCGTCCAGTGTGGCCTGTAGGCGGTGCAGATTGGCGATGTCCTGGGCGACGTGGGCGCTCAGACCCGGGGTCGGCCCGGTCGCGACCGGGAGCCCGTCCTGCCGCAGGGTCCGCAGGTGCTCACGCAGGGAGTCGAAGTCGTCGTAGCCCAGGCGCCGGACGAGGCGGCTCATCGTGGCCTTCGATACGCCGGCGAGGTCGGCGAGTTCGGTGGCACGGTAGGTTGCCAAGTCTTCGATGTGGGTCAACAGCGTGTCGGCGGCCTGGCGTTCCTGTGGCGTCAGTGTCGGGTACCGGTCGGTGATTCGGGCCTGGAGCGGGGATGGGCTGGTCATGCGGGTCGGCTGCCCATGTAGGGGCGCGGCTCGCGCGCAACCTGCCGGCCGGTGTGTCCGTCTGAAGCACAGGCGCCGGCGCCGAGTATGTGGGTGGTCAGCGATGTCACGGCGTGGTCCGTCCTGTCAGTCGAAGCGCGGCGTCGAGGGTCTGCAGGTCCACGCTACGAACATATCGTTCCAACGAGGCCCAACCGGTGACACAGGCGTTTCTACCGCGAAACCGATCAGGCGGCGATGGGCGGCCCGAGCGGGCGTGGACGGATATATCCGCAGGTTCACAGGCGTGAAACGGCAGTGCCGCGACTTCGTGACAATCGGAACTTATGTTTCATGCGCCACCGTTCCGCCGCCACATCATCGAGGAGTCTCCATGGCCGACGACGACATCATTCTTGGGCCGAACCAGTACGGGAAAGCCGAGTGTCGGCTGGTTCGGATCGTCCGCGACACCCCCGTTCATCAGATC
>CAJCHX010000242.1 GCA_903970215.1 Acidobacteriaceae bacterium | reverse complement strand
ACTCGGGCGGCGTGCCATCCGCCACCAAACTCAGAACTCTCCCACAGGTTGCCTCCCGAACCCTCCCAGAAAACGTCTTGCCGTCCCGACCCGCGGACCGCGACCGCAGGCGCCGAGACTAGACCATGACCGGTAGTGATTCGTGCAGGCCCGCGCCATTTGCCTCCCAGGTACCACTTATCCCAGAGGTATCCGTCGATGCCTCGCCAGAACACGTACTCGTCTCCTGCGTGATCTGATCCTGCGGCCGGGTTGAACGTCAGGGGTCCACCGCCGAGTGCGCCGGGACCTCGCCAACCGACCTGGGGAGGAGTGGTGGCTGTATAGGGCCAAGCGATCGCGGGACTCGATGTGACCTGAAGTTCGTAGGGAACAGATGTGGGGTTGCCGTTTGCATCGTCGCCAAGTTCGCCACTTACTTCCAGGTAATAGGTTCCTGAAGCGCCGACGACGGTTGACCAAGTCGCCGGAGCCGTGATTCCACCCTCAGGCGATGACCGCCCCGTGCCGCCACTATCAGCGTCCTGCGAATCGTACAGTTCGACGCTAACCGAGCCGCAGTATGTTGGATAGTCGGCTGTTGAGCATATGGGATTCTCGAGGTCGTCGATGCTGATGTTGAGGCGCGTCTCCGCACCAGCATGGAATACGTAGTAGTCCACGTCGTTCGACGCGATAATCGACCCGTCAGCCGTAGCCGGTGAGCCGTTGAGACCGCACGCCGAGCTACCGGTGTAGTCCTGACCGCAAGGCCCATTCGCGATCGCTGACGGGGCAGCAACGAGGGTCGTGATGAAGGCGGCCATGCTGACACACAAGACGGCCACACGGGGATCGTTCCTCATCTGTCTCCTCGGCATTTGGCCAGTACTTGATCAAGCAATCCGAGCATTCTACGATTCGACTCCCCTGGAGACAAGTCGACGTACACGCACTTGACGTCTAGTGGGTCTAGCCCTTGTGAACCTCCGAGACTCCGAGACGCTCAAGATCGAGTAATCATGACCTCGACGCGAGAAAGGGGACAGCGGAGGCGAGTACCAATCGTGAGCGTTGGGCAGCGACTTAGCGCGACTGCGCAGCGTGCTGGCAGTATGCTCTCGCCACACGGCTGTACGAGGCAATCACCGACGCGATACGGGGCATTGGGTTGACCATCGGTAGCACCATGCTTGGCCAGGGAGACACCCTCGCCGGATTTCAGATCGAGGACGTCATCGGCATGGGCGGGATGGCGATCGTGTACCGAGCCGAGCAGCTGTCGTTGCGACGCAAAGTGGCGCTGAAGGTGCTCTCGCCGGAGCTCAACGCCGACCCAGAGTTTCGTGAACGGTTCCGCCGAGAGGGACAGCACGTCGCTGCGCTCGACCACCCGAACG
>CAJCHX010000241.1 GCA_903970215.1 Acidobacteriaceae bacterium | reverse complement strand
GCCGTAGTACATGACGGAGTTGATACCGGTGACCTGCTGGGCGATGGCGAGGCCCACCGCGGTGATCATGATCCGCCGCACCCACGGGATCGCGAGGTCGTACCAACCGCCGGTGCTGGATTCCTTCTCCTCCTCCGCGAGAGTCTCGACCTCGGCCATCTCAGCCCGGGCCCGATCCTCGGTGCGCACCTGCATCAGCACCGCCAACGCCTCGTCGTCACGGCCGTGGGAGATCAGCCAGCGGGGCGACTCCGGCATCCGCAGCATTCCGACGAACAGACACACTGCGGGGATCGCGCAGATCGCGAGCATGATGCGCCAGACGCCGGCGTACTGGCTCCAGACGTTCGCGATGATCGCGTTGATGATGAAGGCCAACATCTGTCCGACGACGATGGCGAGCTCATTGCGGCCGCTGAGGGTACCGCGGCGTTCGGTGGGGGCCAGTTCGGACAGGTAGACCGGGACCGTCACCGACGCACCGCCGACCGCCAGGCCGAGGATGAACCGGGCCGGCAGCATCACCCCCAGACCGGGCGCGAAGACCGCGCCGAGCGTACCGACGAAGAACACCACCGCCAGGATCGTGATCGTCTTCTTCCGGCCGATCCGGTCACTCATCCGCCCGGCGACGAGAGCGCCGACCGCCGCGCCGATGAGCAGTGTGCTGGTGATCAGACCTTCGGTGACCGACGTGAGGCCCAGATCCTTCTTCATGGGATCCAGCGCGCCGTTGATCACCCCGGTGTCGTAACCGAAGAGCAGGCCGCCGAAAGTCGCGACGATCGCTACCAGGTCCAGGCGGCGCTGGTGTGGCCCCGGTCTCAGCGGCGGCAGTGCGATCGCATTGGTCGCGGAGTATTCAGCGCTCACTTCGCCGCCCCCGACACGCCGCAGATGGTCCGGAGGGCGTGCGGATCTCTGGGATCGATCCGAGCCGTTTCAAACTGGTCATTGGTGCTCCTCAACACTGATGGACGGCGAGAGTGACTCACGTCACAACGAGTCTAACGCGCGAAAGTCAATTGTCCAGTCAAATGCACAAACCCGGACTATCCGTGGAGTCGTGCGACGATGGCGGGGTGACCGACCCCCTCCGCTCGCCCGCCCGCCGCGCCGTCACCCAGGACGACGTAGCCCGCGCGGTCGGCGTCTCGCGGACCCTCGTGTCGTTCGCCTTCCGTGGCGCCCCCGGCGTCAGCGAGTCGACGCGGCAGGAGATCCTTGCAGCAGCGCAGCGCATGGGCTACCGCCACAACACCGCTGCCGCGAACCTGGCTGCGAAACACCGGTCGGCAATCGGTCTGTACCTGCTGGACCTGCTCAACGAGGTCTACGGCGACGTCTTCACGGGTTTCCGGGAAGCTCTCGGCGGACACCCCAATCCGATCGTGCTGGGTGTGGCAGAAGGCTATCCGTCGGGCGACGACGGTGCGGTGGACTCGCTGGTGGAGGCCCGCGTAGGAGTGATAGTGGCCGCGACGCTGCTCCAACCCGACGCGTGGATCCACCGTCTGGCGCAGTTGGTGCCCGTCGTGAGCGTCGCGCGCGCCGTGCCAGGCGTCGACAGCGTGTACTCCGACGACTACGAGGGCGGCCGGATAGCCACCCTGCACCTGCTCGGACTGGGACATCGTCGGATTCTGCACATCGCGGGTCCCGAACCGGACCGCCACGACGGGCGTCGCGAAGCGTTCGAGGCGACCATGCGGGCCGCCGGCCTCGCCCCGCGGACGGTGACCGCCGACGACTTCTCGATGGGCGCCGCGGAACTCACCGCCCGCCGCGCCCTGGCTGGAGCGGACCGCCCGACGGCGGTGTTCGCACACGACGACCAGATGGCCCTGGGCGTGCGCGAGGCGGCACATGCAGCAGGTCTCGCGATCCCCCAGGACGTCTCGTTGGTGGGCTACGACGATTCCCGGCTCAGCGCCCTGCACGGCATCGATATGACGTCGGTCGATCTGCGCGCTCGCGAACTCGGACACCACGCCGGTATCGCCGCGTTGGCCCGGCTGCGCGATCCCGAGGCACCGGCGGTGGATCGATCGCTCCAGCCCCGTCTCGTGGTCCGCCGATCCACCGCGGCTCCGCACAAGTGACCGACGCGATCGGTCACGCCGCAGCGGGTACCTCGGTGGACGCAGGCCTCTGCCGGCGCTTCCATTCCCATGCGGCGTACAGGACTGCGGTGGCGTAGTCGAGACTCAGCCGTCCCGGGTCGGTGGGCGTGACGGCGCAGGTGGCTACGTGGTCCCACGGGCTCCAGCCGGCAGGCAGCTCGGGGATCGGGGCCTCCTCGAGGGGCTGACCGCCCGTTCCCCGGAACGCGAACCGCTGGCCGCCGAGCGACTCAATGGAGAACTCGCCCTGGTGCAACTGCCGATGATGCTGGCTGCAGAGCATGATCAGATTGTCCGGGTCGGTGGTTCCGCCCGCCGACCACGGCATCACGTGATGGATGTGCAGATGCCGGGTGCGGCCGCACCCGGGTGCCCGACATCCCCGATCCCGCATTGCGACCACACGCACCAGTGCGGCGGTCGGTACCCGCCGCCGGCGCCCCCAGCGAAGAACCGGCCCCAGTCGGGTTCCCCCGATCTGAACTCCTCCGTCGTCGTGGTCGCCGGTCTCATCCACAGGCGCACCGGCGGCGTGGCCGACGGTCCGGATCGCGGCGCCACACTCCGCCTCGTCGCGCTCGACGGAACGCAGCTGCGGCCCGTGGTCGAGACTGGGCACGCCGTCCACCTCGTGAACGAGGATCTCCGCACCCGGAGCGATCTGCGGCATCGCGATTCCGGCGATGACCGCATCGGCCATCGCCACCAGCGCCGGCGCGATGTTGCACGGTACGTTCGCCCACAGATCGGGCTGGGAGGGCAGTTCAGGGTCGTTGGCGGTGCGCGTCCGCTCATACTCCGCGCGCACGATCGCAGCGAGGAGATGTGCACCGTCGACGGCGTTCAACTTCACCGAGACGGTCAAGCTGCCGTCGTCATTCCATCGCCATCGTGCCCCGGACTCCGGCGGTCGCTCGCGCTCCTGGTCGTCGGCCCCTTCCTGCAGGTTCCTGTCAACGGTCCGCATAGCCGCGCATATGCGCTCGACCTGCGCGGCCGTGGCCGAGTGGGAGAACCGGACCAACTCCTCCTCGCGCTCCACCGTCGCGACCCGTGTCAAGGCCCTGATCTTCGAATACGACAGCGTTCCTGCGGCGAACGCGGACCGCATCACCGGCAACTCCTGCAGTGCGTGTGCCACCCGCACATGCTCTTGGGCCGTCCGCCGCGACAGCCCGGTCTTCCAAGACAGCCAATGGGCGCACGACAGGATCCCATGTCCGGACCAGCCGTGGCGGGTGTCGAACTCGGCCAGGTAGTCCAGGAACCTGGCCGTCAACGCCGCGACCTGGGATGCGTACCCCACCAATCGCTCCGCAAGCTGGTCCGTCGTCAACGTCGCCGGTACCACCGGATCGAATATTCTCACCATGTCCGCCCCCATTATCGGATATATGTTCGATCGCTCCGATAGTAGCCACACTCTCTGACAGTTTTCGACCTGCCGCGTTCCGCGGAACGCGGCAGGCCCTGTGTTGATGTGGCACTGCGCGTGACTCAGCTCAGGTGCTTGGCGACCAGTTCCCGCAGCCGGTCGAGCTGAAAGCGCGACGTCTCGTCCGCGGTCTCGTCCTCGGCGAAGACGTTGGAGCAGATGATCGCGTCCTCGCGGGCGAGGAATCCGCTATCGCCCAGTGCGCCGAACAGCTCGTCCCAGTCGACGTCACCCGCACCGATCCGCAGATGCTGGTGCACGCGCACGGCGTTGCCGGGCGGGTTGGTGATGTACCGCAGGCCGTGCGAGCGGCGGTGGTCGAAGCTGTCCGCCGCATAGACGGCGCCCAACCGCTCGCCGAGCTGCGGGATCAGGCTCGCAGCGCGGTCTCCGTAGTGGAACGTATGACTGCCCACGTACACGAAACCCAGTGCGTCGCTGTCGACTCCGCGAATGATCCGCCATGCTTGAAGACCGTCCTCGACGAAATCGTCGGGATGCGGGTCGATGTTGACCCGCACGCCCTCCGACTCGAGGATGGGCAGCAACTCCTCGACCGACCGGTAGAAGCCCGCCTCCGACTCCTCCGCTCGCTCGGGCCGGCCGCTGAACTCGGTGTTGATCACCGGCACTTCGAGTTCCACCGCGATCGCGATGATGCGTTTGAGGTTCCGCACCGCCGCCTCGCGCGGCAGCTCCTCCGGCCATGACCAGCGCTGCACCGGCAACAGCGACGCGATCGCCACGCCGGCGTCCGACGAGCGCTTGCGCACCTGTTTCAGGTACGACCGGTCGACCCGCGGGTGCGAGAAGAACGGGATGAAATCGGGATGCGGCGTCAGCTGGATCCACTGATAGCCCGCCGCGGCCGCGACGTCGAAGAAGTCGAGGAAGTCGTGGGTCGAGTGGTAGGGCGTGGGATCGAGTGCGATGCGGACCATCTCGGGTTACCTCAGACCGTCGCCGCCGCGGGGTGGGCCGCGTCGGCATAGAAGGACGGCACCGGCGGCAGGTCGAGGGCCACCGGGCCCGCGGTCTTCAGCGCCGCGACGCCGGCCTGGCACGCGACGGCCACCTTGAACCCGTCCCACGCGGACGGCCCCGCGATCGCGCCCTGCTTGGCGGCGTCGACCCAGGCCTGCACCTGCAGGTCGTACGCCTCGCGGAACCGCGTGGTGAAGTCGGCGTGGTCGCCGATCCGGAAGGTCGCGTCCTGCCACAGCTGCAGTCCCGACGGCTGACCGATCCGAGCGATGCCCTTCTCGAACACGGCCTCGGTGGCCACCTGGTAGCCGAACTGCACGGAGACGTTCATCTCAACGTCGACCAACACGCCGTTGTCCAGCTCCATAAGCACCAGGATCGGCTCCCGTAGGTGCGCGGGCGTGAGCCGGTTGCGCCGGCCGTACCGGACCTCGACGGTGCGGATGGTGCTGCCCGCCAGCCACGGAACCACGTCGAACTCGTGCACCACCGAGTCGGTGATCAGCATGTCCTGCGTGTAGCTGTCGGGCACGGTCGCGTTGCGATGGGCGGCGTGCAGCATCAGCAACTCGCCCGCCGATTTCTCGGCGATCAGATCCCGCAGCAGCGCGTACTCCCGGTCGAAGCGACGCATGAAGCCCACCTGGATCAGGTGCTTGCCCGTGGCCTGCTCGGCCTCCAATACCCGCCAGGACGACTCCGGATCCTGGGTGAGCGGCTTCTCGCACAGGATCGGAAGACCCGCGTCCAACGCGGGCAGCAGGACGGGCTCGTGGAACCGGCCCGGGGTGGCGATCAACACGGCGTCGACGGCGCCCGCCGCGAGGGCGTCCTCGAGCCGGACGTAGCCGGTGGCGCCGGGGGCGAGCTCGATCGCCGTCGCGCGGCGGCCTGCGTCGGGCTCGACGACGGCCGAGACCGTGGCGCCGGTGATGGTGCGGCTGATGCGGCGTACATGGTCGGCGCCCATCGCGCCTGCGCCCACGACGCCGACGCGGAGATCGCCCACGCGCGGGTCGCCCACGCTGAGATCTGCTGTGCTCATGCCTTCTCTTCCTTCCGGTTCAGCGGGTGCGGGTGAGCGGGTGGCAGCCGAAGATGTGCTGCCGGGTGCGGGTGGCGATCCCCAGCGGGACCTCGATGTCGACGCCAGGCATGTCCTGCTCCACGATGGCGAAGATCTCCGGGTCGATCGCAGCGACGGCGTCGATGATCGGCGCGAAGTCGGGCTCGCCGGCGGGCGGCTCCACCATGACCTCGCTGGCGCAGTCGGCGAACGCGATGTCGTTCTTGAGCACCTCGAACCGCAGTTCTGGGTCGATCTGCTTGAGGTGCAAGTAGCCGATGCGGTCCGGATGCTCGGCGATCAGCTCGACGTTGTCGCCGCCGTAATACGCGTAGTGACCGGTGTCGAGGCACAGGTTGAGGAACGCCGGGTCGGTCATCTCGAGCAGCCGCTTCACCTCGCGCTTGGTACCGACGTGGCTGTCGGCGTGCGAGTGGAACTGCTGGTGCACGCCGTACTCGTCGAGGAGGGCCTTACCGAGGCGGTCGTGCCCCGCAGCCAACGCCTCCCACTGCTCGCCCGTCAGCGTCCGCGCCTCGAGGGCCTCGCCGGTCGCGTCCGAACGCCACAGGTCGGGGATCACGACGATGTGCTGGGCACCGAGCGCGTGCACCAGTCCGGCAACGGATACCGCCTGGTCCCACGCGCGCTGCCACTGCTCCGCACCTTTGTGGAAGCCGGTGAACACGGTGCCGCCGGACAGTTGGAGATCACGTTTGCCCAGCTCGTCCTCGAGCTGGTGCGGGTCGGTCGGCAGGTACCCGTACGGGCCCAGCTCGATGTAGTTGTAGCCGGCAGCCGCGACCTCGTCGAGGAAGCGGTCCCACGG
>CAJCHX010000240.1 GCA_903970215.1 Acidobacteriaceae bacterium | reverse complement strand
ACCCGGTGGCCCTGATCAAGGGGCATGCGATCGGCCTGGCCCCGATCAACATCATCGAGGAGCTGGCCAAGCCGGTGTCGCTGTCCCTCCGACTCTTCGGCAACATGTTCGCAGGTGGCGTCATGGTCGCGTTGATCGCGCTGTTCCCGCCGTACATCATGTGGGCGCCGAACGCCATCTGGAAGATGTTCGACCTGTTCGTCGGGCTTATCCAGGCCTTCATCTTCGCGCTGCTGACGATCCTGTACTTCTCGCAGTCGATGGAGACGGCGGACGACCACCACTAGCTCGCGCTAGACCAACAGATCCTGCCCCGGCGTACACCGCGCCGCGGCACCAAGACCCTGGTAAGTGGAATTACCAGAAACCGAAAGGGAAGAATCACATGGCATCGATCGATCCGACTATCGCTCAGGGTGCGCTCATCGGCGGCGGTCTCATCATGGGTGGCGGCGCTGTGGGCGCCGGTATCGGTGACGGCCTTGCCGGTGCCCAGCTGATCGCGGGTATCGCCCGCCAGCCCGAGGCCCAGGGCCGCCTGTTCACGCCGTTCTTCATCACCGTTGGTCTGGTCGAGGCCGCGTACTTCATCAACCTGGCCTTCATGGCTCTGTTCGTGTTCGCGACCCCGATCAAGTAATTCACTCGTTAGACGGGAACTGATGTCATGCAGCTCGCTGAGGGTAACTTCCTCATTCCGAACGGCACCTTTTTCGCGGAGCTGATCATCTTTCTGATCGTGCTCGCGATCATCTGGTTCTTCGTGGTGCCGCCCATCCGCAAGGTGTTGGGAGACCGGGACGCGATGGTCGAGCAGACTTCGACCGACACGCGCTCGGCCGCCAAGGGCTTCGAAGACGCCCACTCCGAGTACCTGGGAGGCATCAAGTCGGCCCGCGCCGAGGCCGGAGCCATCCGGGACGAGGCGCGGGCAGCCGGCCGTTCGGCCATGGAGGAGCAGAAGCAGCGGGCGAGCGCCGAGGCGGACGCCATCACGCGGGAGCAGACCGAGCAGCTGCGGGCATCGGGCGCGACAGCGGCCGCGCAGGCCCGCAGTGACCTCGGCGCGCTGTCGTCCACGCTGGCGAGCCGGGTACTCGGCTTCGACGTGACGCAGGACTCGGGCATCGTGGCCGAACTGGACCGGATTACTTCCAACGTGGTGGTGAAGAACTAAATGTCTATCTTTATCGGCCAGCTCGTTGGCTTCGTAGTCATCCTGTACTGCCTGTGGCGGTGGGTGCTACCGCCGCTGCGGACCGCGATGAAGGCGCGTCAGGACACGGTCCGGGCGCAGCTCGAGGAGTCGCGGTTGGCTAAGGAGAAGTTGGCGGAGTCGGCGGAGGCCGGCGACCGCGCTCGCGCGGACGCTGCGCGTGAGGGCAGCCAGATCCGGGACGAGGCGCGGGGCGACGCGGATTCGATCCGCGACGACCTGCGTGCTCAGGCCGAGCGCGAGGTCGCTCGGATCGGCGCGCACGCCGAAGGACAGGTCGAGCTCAACCGGTCGAACTTGATCCGCGGTCTCCGCAGCGACCTCGGGGCCGAGTCGGTGGACGTCGCTTCGCAACTCGTGCGCGGGCACCTGGAAGACCAGGCGGCCAGGTCGGCGTCGATCGACCGGACCCTCGACGAGCTCGAGCAGATGGCGGCGTCGGTGAACGGGCCCGCGATCACCGCGTCGGATCGCGTCGGGACCAAGTCGATGCGCGCCGCGAGCCGCGAGTCGCTGCGGAAGCTCTCGGCCGGGTTCGATGAGCGCGTGCGGCATCTGGACGACGCCGGACTGATGACTGTGGGCCATGAGCTCGCGGACGTCGTTGCCGTTCTCAACTCCCAGCCGGTGCTCCGGAAGCACCTCGCCGAGCCGTCCGACAACCCGGCTGCCAAGCGGCAGCTGGTCAGCCGGTTGTTCGGCGGCAAGATCACCGACACCTCGACCGTGTTCGTCCAGGACGCGGCGGCGTCGAGGTGGTCCACGGCAGCCGACTTCGCGACGGCGATCGAGCGGCAGGCACGCGTGGCGGTCCTGCTCCGGGCAGAGCGCGCGGACCGACTCGACGACACCGAGGACGAGCTGTTCCGGGCCGGGCGCCTACTGGTGGCCGAGCCCAAGCTGACCGGCATGCTGTCGGACGTCCAGGTGCCGTTCGCCGACCGGATCCGCCTGGTGGACGCGGTGTTCGCCGGCAAGGTCAACGACTACACGGGCCAGCTGCTCCGGCAGACCATCCGGTTGCTGAGGTCTCGGCGTGCCGACGCCGCGGTGTCGTCCATCGCGGACCTGGCTGCCGCTCGGCGAGGGGAGTCGGTGGCGATCATCCAGGCGGCCACGCTGCCGAGCCCCGCGCAGATCGAGCGGGCGACCGAACTGCTTGCGCGGATCTACCAGCGCAAGATCTCCGTCCAGACCGAGGTCGATCCAGAGCTCCTGGGTGGACTGCGGGTCACGGTCGGCGACGACCTGATCGAGGGCGACGTCGCGTCTCGGCTCGCCAAGGCCGCGGCCCAGCTGCCTCACTGAGCCCGGCTCGGCATGACGACACCAGAACTCCACGAAGAATCGACACAAAGGGAAACGAGTACTCATGGCTGAGTTGACGATCTCATCCGACGACGTCAAGGGCGCGATCGAGCAGTACGTATCGACGTTCGAAGCCGACGCCTCGCGCGAGGAAATCGGCACCGTCGCGGACACTTCCGACGGCATCGCGCACGTCACCGGTCTCCCGGGCGCGATGGCCAACGAGCTGCTCGAGTTCCCCGGCGGGGTGCTCGGCGTGGCGCTGAACCTGGACGAGGACGAGCTCGGTGTCGTCATCCTCGGTGACTACGAGGACCTCGAGGAGGGCCAGCAGGTCTCGCGAACCGGAGAAGTGCTGTCGGTCCCCGTGGGCGACAAGTTCCTCGGCCGCGTGGTCAACCCGCTCGGCGAGCCCATCGATGGTCTGGGCGACATCGAGGCGGAGGGCGAACGTGTCCTCGAGCTCCAGGCCGCGTCGGTGCTCGAGCGCCAGCCGGTCGAGGAGTCCCTCGCCACCGGCATCAAGGCCATCGACGCCATGACTGCGATCGGCCGGGGTCAGCGTCAGCTGATCATCGGCGACCGCAAGACCGGTAAGACCGCGGTCTGCATCGACGCGATCCTCAATCAGAAGGCGAACTGGGAGACCGGCGACCCGAACAAGCAGGTCCGCTGCATCTACGTCGCGATCGGCCAGAAGGGCTCGACCATCGCCGGCGTCAAGACTGCGCTGGACGAGGCCGGTGCGATGGAGTACACCACCATCGTTGCGGCCCCGGCTTCGGACTCGGCCGGCTTCAAGTGGCTGGCGCCGTACACCGGTTCGGCGCTCGGCCAGCACTGGATGTACCAGGGCAAGCACGTCCTGATCGTCTTCGACGACCTGTCGAAGCAGGCTGAGGCCTACCGCGCGATCTCGCTGTTGCTCCGCCGCCCGCCGGGCCGCGAGGCCTACCCGGGTGACGTCTTCTACCTCCACTCGCGTCTGCTGGAGCGGTGCGCGAAGCTGTCGGATGCGCTCGGTGGCGGCTCGATGACGGGCCTGCCGATCATCGAGACCAAGGCCAACGACGTGTCGGCATTCATCCCGACCAACGTGATCTCCATCACCGACGGCCAGGTCTTCCTGGAGTCGGACCTGTTCAACAAGGGTGTTCGTCCCGCGATCAACGTCGGTACCTCGGTCTCCCGCGTCGGTGGTGCGGCGCAGACCAAGGGCCTGAAGAAGGTGTCCGGGTCGCTTCGTCTGGAACTGGCTCAGTTCCGCGAGCTGGAGGCGTTCTCCGCGTTCGCCTCCGACCTCGACGAGGCGTCGAAGGCGCAGCTGGCCCGTGGTGCGCGCTGGGTCGAGTTGCTCAAGCAGGACCAGTACAGCCCCGTCTCGGTCGAGGACCAGATCGTGTCGATCTACCTCTGTGGTGAAGGCCAGTACGACTCGGTGCCGGTGGAGGACATCCGGCGGTTCGAGGGCGAGCTGCTGGCCCACCTGCACCACGCGGCCAAGGGCGTGTACGACTCGATCCACGGCGGCAAGGTGCTCGAGAAGGACCAGGCGGAGATCCTCGTGCGTGAGGTGAACAACTTCAAGCGGAGCTTCCTGGCCTCCGACGGGTCGCGGGTGATCAACGAGGTCGAGGCGAACGCGCTGCCCGCCGACGCGGTCGAGCACGAGACGATCAAGGTCAAGCGCAATGGCTAGTATTCGTGAGCTGCGCTCGCGGATCAGGTCGGTCAACTCGACCAAGAAGATCACCAAGGCGCAGGAGCTGATCGCGACCTCGCGGATCACCAAGGCGCAGGCCCGGGTGGCGGCATCCAAGCCGTACGCGGAGGAGATGACGTCGGTCGTGTCCGAACTCGCGAGCGAGTCGGCCAACCTCGATCATCCGCTGCTGGTCGAACGCGAGCACCCCAAGCGTGCCGCGGTGCTCGTGGTCACCTCCGACCGGGGTATGTGCGGCGGGTACAACTCGAACGTGCTGCGCGAGACGCGCGAGCTGATCCAACTGCTCAAATCCGAGGGCAAAGAGCCGGTTCTCTACGTTCTGGGGCAGCGAGGCGTCGACTACTTCACGTTCCGCGGCCAGAAAGTGGCCGGGGCGTGGACCGGCTTCTCGCAGCAGCCGCACCACAGTGACGCGGTGAAGGCGACGGAGACGCTCGTCAAGCTGTTCACTGCCGGTTCCGACGAGTACGTCACGGTCGACGGCGTCGAGACCACGGGTGTGGACGAGCTTCACCTCGTCTACACGCGGTTCGTGTCGATGCTGTCGCAGGTGCCCGAGGTGCGCCGGATGGCGCCGATCCTCGTGGAGCGGGACCCGGCGGTCGCTACGCGGAACTTCGCGTTCGAGCCGGGAGCGGACCAGCTGCTCAACGCGTTGCTCCCGAAGTACGTCGCGACGCGTGTGTTCGCGGCGCTGCTGGAGGCCGCAGCGTCGGAGAACGCAGCGCGGCGCACGGCCATGAAGGCGGCCACCGACAACGCCAGCGATCTGGCCACCTCGCTCTCTCGCGAGGCCAACCAGCTCCGCCAGGCGCAGATCACTCAGGAAATCAGCGAAATCGTCGGCGGCTCGAGCGCCCTCGCGAACTAGGAAGTGGATACATGACTACAGCAACTCAGTCCGCTGAGCCGGGCACCGCTGCCGCCGTCGGCCGCGTGACCCGCGTGATCGGCCCGGTCGTCGACGTCGAGTTCGCACGCGGCGAGATCCCAGCGCTGTTCAACGCCCTACACGCCGAGATCACGCTCCCGTCGGTCGCCAAGACCCTGACGCTCGAGGTGGCACAGCACCTCGGCGACAACCTGGTGCGCACCATCTCGATGCAGCCCACCGACGGACTGGTCCGTGGGACCGACGTCACCGACACCGGCTTCCCGATCCGGGTGCCGGTCGGCGACGTCGTCAAGGGACACGTCTTCAACGCCCTGGGCGACTGCTTGGACACGCCCGGCCTCGGGCGCAACGGCGAGCAGTGGGGCATCCACCGCAAGCCGCCGGCGTTCGACCAGCTCGAGGGTAAGACCGAGATCCTGGAGACGGGTATCAAGGTCATCGACCTGCTCACCCCGTACGTCAAGGGCGGCAAGATCGGCCTGTTCGGTGGCGCCGGTGTCGGTAAGACGGTGCTGATCCAGGAGATGATCACCCGTATCGCGCGCGAGTTCTCGGGCACCTCGGTGTTCGCCGGCGTCGGCGAGCGCACGCGTGAGGGAACCGACCTCCACCTCGAGATGGAGGAGATGGGCGTCCTCCAGGACACCGCGTTGGTGTTCGGTCAGATGGACGAGCCGCCCGGGACGCGTATGCGCGTCGCCCTCTCGGCGCTGACGATGGCCGAGTACTTCCGCGACGTGCAGCACCAGGACGTGCTGCTGTTCATCGACAACATCTTCCGCTTCACCCAGGCCGGTTCCGAGGTCTCCACCCTGCTCGGGCGGATGCCGTCGGCCGTCGGTTACCAGCCGACGCTGGCCGACGAGATGGGTGAGCTGCAGGAACGCATCACCTCGACCAAGGGTCGGTCCATCACGTCGCTGCAGGCCATCTACGTGCCCGCGGACGACTACACGGACCCGGCGCCGGCCACCACGTTCGCGCACCTCGACGCGACGACCGAGCTGTCCCGGCCGATCTCCCAACTGGGTATCTACCCGGCCGTCGACCCGCAGACCTCGACCTCCCGCATCCTGGAGGCCTCGATCGTCGGCGACGAGCACTTCCGGGTCGCGAACGAGGTCAAGCGGATCCTGCAGAAGTACAAGGAGCTGCAGGACATCATCGCCATCCTGGGTATGGACGAGCTCTCCGAGGAGGACAAGGTCCTGGTCGGCCGTGCCCGCCGCATCCAGAAGTTCCTCGGTCAGAACTTCCTGGTGGCCGAGAAGTTCACCGGCCAGAAGGGCTCGGTGGTTCCGCTCGCCGACACCGTCGAGGCGTTCGACCGGGTCGCCAAGGGCGAGTTCGACCACCTGCCGGAGCAGGCGTTCAACAGCTGTGGTGGGCTCGACGACGTCGAGGCCGCGGCGAAGAAGATCCTCGGGAAGTGACGCAGCGTGGCTGACGGAACTTTCCAGGTGGAGATCGTCTCGGTGGAGGAGCGTCTGTACTCGGGCGAGGCGACCTTCGTGATCGCGCAGACCACTGAAGGTGAGCTCGGCGTACTGGCGAACCACGAGCCGCTGTTCGGCCAGCTCATCACCGGCGGAGCGGTCGCCATCGACTCGGTGGATCGCGGTCGCCTGGCGGCCGCCATCCGCGGCGGCTTCCTGTCGGTGACGGCAGAGAAGGTCACCGTCCTGGCCGACGGTGCCGAGTGGGTGGACGGGCTCGACGAGAACGACGTTCGTCGCGAACTCGACGGCGCCGACGACGGCTCCGAGGAGGAGGCGTTCGCGCAGGGTCGTCTGCGCGCGCTCGAGTATCTTTCGGGCAAGTAGGATAGAGAGCACGCCGCCGGTGGCCCTGTAGTTTCACGCGGGCCGCCGGTTTCGGCGTTTTTGCCGGAACCGAGATAGGAGCTGCGCGCGTGGTGATGCATGCCGCCCTGGTAGTCGTGGGAGTGGTGATCCTGCTGGGTCTACTCCTGCTCGCGCTGGTGCTCTTGCGCGTCCAGCGGCTGCGGATCAGCGGCAGTCCGATCATCATCAGGTACCTGCCCGCCCCCGCCGAACAGGGCTGGCGACACGGCACCCTGCGGTATGACGACCACGAACTGCGCTTCTACCGGCTGTTGAGCATTCGTCCCGGACCGAGTTGGGTGATGCCCCGGCTGGACACCGAGATCGTCGGCCGTCGTGCTCCGCGCGGTACGGAGTTCGACATCATGGACGCCGGCATGCACGTCGTCCGCATCCACGCGCCGGACGGTGACGCGGAGTTCGGCTTCGATCGCGACGCGCTGACCGCATTCCAGGCTTGGCTCGAGTCCCGGCCCTCCGCGCGCCGGGAACGGCTGCTCTGACCAGGAGCCTTCAGTTCGCGGTGTCGGGCCCTGGCGCGCCTGAGTCGGCGGTGCCCCCACCAGGCCGCCAGAGGACGTCACCGCCAGGGTTCGCGACGCGGGAGACGATGAACAAGAGATCCGACAGCCGGTTGAGATAGCGCGCCGGCAACGGTGACACGGTGTCGGCGTGCTCCCGCTGGGCGGCGAATGCGGACCGCTCCGCGCGCCGCACGACGGTTCGCGCGACGTGCAGATATGCCGCGAGGGGCGTGCCACCCGGGAGAACGAACGAATCGAGCGCAGGCAGCGGTGCATTGAATTCGTCGCACCAGCGCTCGAGCCGATCGATGTAGTCGGCGGTGATGCGCAGCGGTGGGTACTTCGGGGCGTCGACGATGGGGTTGGACAGGTCGGCGCCCACGTCGAACAGGTCGTTCTGGATCTGGAGGAGTACCGCGCGCAGCTCGGGACCTGGAGCGCCCACGGTGATCGCGACTCCGAGCGCGGCGTTCGCCTCGTCGCAATCCGCGTACGCCACGAGCCGCGAGTCGGACTTGTCCACTCGCGAGAAGTCGCCGAGACCGGTTGTTCCGTCATCGCCGGTGCGGGTATAGATCCGAGTCAGGTGCACTCCCATGGCCCGAAGGTACCCGTGTGGGTTCGACGGAGCGGCGCAGCGCCCGGCGCGCGGACGCTGCTGGTGGCGGCGGTGCTGTTGACCAGCTGTGCGTGGCCTAGTGTTGGCCGCGTGGGAGATCGATTCATCGTCCGCGGCGGCGCTCGTCTTGCGGGCGAGGTGAACGTGGGGGGCGCGAAGAACAGTGTCCTCAAGCTGATGGCGGCAACGTTGCTCGCCGAGGGCACATCCGTGCTCACCAACTGCCCCGAAATCCTTGATGTACCGCTGATGGCGGACGTCCTGCGCGGTCTCGGTGCCGAGGTCGAGCTCGACGGGGACACAGTGCGCGTCACCACACCGGCAGAGCTGAACCATCGCGCGGACTTCGATGCCGTCCGCCAGTTCCGGGCGTCTGTGTGTGTGCTGGGCCCGCTGGTGGCCCGATGCCGCCGCGCCGTCGTCGCCCTGCCGGGCGGCGACGCGATCGGTTCGCGACCGCTCGACATGCATCAGAGCGGCCTGCGCGCGCTCGGTGCCCACAGCGCGATCGAGCACGGATGTGTTGTGGCCGAGGCGGATTCGCTCGTGGGCGCCGAGATAACATTGGACTTCCCCTCGGTCGGGGCCACCGAGAACATCCTGATGGCCGCGGTGCTCGCCGAGGGCCTCACGGTGATCAGCAATGTCGCTCGGGAACCGGAGATCGTGGATCTCTGCACGATGTTGGCGCAGATGGGAGCCGATATCTCGGGGGCGGGGACGGACACACTGATGGTGCGGGGAGTGGAGAAGCTGCACCCCACCTCCCACCGGGTGATCGGAGACCGCATCGTGGCCGCCACCTGGGGTTTCGCTGCGGTGATGACGCGCGGCGACATCTCGGTGACAGGCGTGGACCCGGAGAATCTGGGTGTGGTGCTGAGGAAGCTCCAGGATGCGGGGGCGACGGTGACTGCGCGGCAGAACGGCTTCCGGATCGTGCAGCGCGAGCGACCCCACGCCGTGAACGTGGCGACGCTGCCGTTCCCGGGATTCCCCACCGACCTGCAGCCGATGGCCATCGGAATGGCCTGCGTGGCTGAGGGGATGGCGATGATCACCGAGAACGTATTCGAGGCGCGGTTCCGGTTCGTCGAGGAGATGGTGCGGTTGGGTGCGGACGCGCGGACCGACGGACACCACGCGGTGGTCCGGGGCGTGGAGCGCCTCTCCAGCGCGCCCGTGTGGTCGTCGGACATCCGGGCCGGCGTCGGACTGGTCCTCGCGGGGCTGTGTGCCGACGGGGAGACCGAGGTGCACGACGTCTACCACATCGACCGGGGCTATCCGAACTTCGTCGACAACGTGACGGCGCTCGGCGGGGACGTCACCCGGGTGTCCTGACAGCCCGGTCATGTCGCCGAAAAGCGGTCCTGACCATACGATTTGCGTTGCGCGCTCGAAGCGCGTAACTTTTACCGAGTCAGCGAGCCACGGCGCCGCCCGGGAGCCCACCGGAACTTCTTGTTCCGAAGTAGCACCGGATGCCGGAAACCGGGTGTCACCTCATCGAGGTGGCCGTGCTGACCACCTGGTATACCAACTCTGAGATCGCACGCATTGTGCGCGACTCGGCCGTTGGTGGCTGGGTGTGGTGGATCCGAAGGGATCGCGCAATGAGATCGGCCGCGAGGCCGGTTTGCGTGGCCCATCACGATCTGCTAAGCTGGAACGGTTGCCTGCTCTGGTTTCCGCCCTTGTGTTGGGGTGTGGGGTTGGTGGGGGCGTGTTCTTTGAGAACTCAACAGTGTGTCGATGAATTGTCAGTGCCAAAGTTGTTTTTTG
>CAJCHX010000239.1 GCA_903970215.1 Acidobacteriaceae bacterium | reverse complement strand
GCCACCATGGCAGCCACCGTCATCTTCCAGCCCCACGTGTACTCGCCGGGCCAGCGCATCACCGGCGTCGCGACCGCGGCCGTCACCCTCGGCACGCTCGTGATGGTGTCCGCCGACCGCGACGCCCTCACCGGCAGCATCAGCGTCGCCCCCGCGACCGCCGACGGCTACGCGCTCGGCGTCGCCGACAGCAACGCAGCGCCCGGCCAGCTCGTCACCTGCCACAGCGGCGGCGTCGTCAAGGTCCTGTCCGGTGCGACCGCGCTCATGACGGCCGGCACCGTCGTGCAGATCGGCACCGGCGGAACAGTCGTCCCGCTCGCCAACGGTGGGCAGCCGATCGGCTACATCGTCTCCAACGTGCTGCCCGGCGCCTTCGCCGAGCTCCGTTGGATCAACTCGTAACATCAAGGGAGACAACGCACTATGACCAGCCCCACGCCCGTTCCGGGTAACCCGTCCCTACTTCCCGTCCTCGAAGGCCGCACACTCTCGTGCGACGAGGCCCTCAAGAGCCCGACCATCCTGCGGGACAGGATCGCCAAGCTCGCCGACGACCTGATGGTCATGCCCATCTTCTACGACCGGGCCGGCGGCCAGGGCGTCGTCAACGGCGGCGGAATCCTGTACAACACGATCCGGTTCTCCGACATGCTCGTCGACGGGCAGCTCGAAGCGCGCGCCCCCGGCTCCGAGTACAAGGAGATGAACGGAGTCGACCCCGAGGTCCGGCTCGCCACCGTGTCCGATTGGGGCGGCAAGTTCTACTTCGAGGACGAGCGTCGACTCCGCAACGACGTCGACTACCTCGACATGTGCACCACCCAACTCGCGAACACGATCAGCTGGAAGATCGACACCGCAGCGCTCGCCGCGGTCAACACCGAACTCAACGCGCTCGTCACCAGCGGTGAGCAGCCGGCCGTCGCCGGGCACGACTGGACCACCTTGCAGATCGTCGGCCCGCTCGACACCCTCACCGCGTCCGCCGACCTCCCGACGGCCGACTGGTCCGCCGCGCAGCTCGCCGCCGACCTTCAGATGCTCGGCGTCAAGCACGACGTCCTCGTGGTCAGCCCGCACGCGGCGCACTACCTGCGAACCGCCTACGGCGACAAGCTGAGCCTCGTGCTCGAATCGGCCGGCCTCGAGCTGGTCTCGAACACCAAGGTCCAGACCGGCACGGCATACCTCGCGCAGAAGGGCACCGTCGGCCTCGTCGGCTTCGAGGTCCCGCTGACCGTCATCACCCTGCCCAAGCAGGAGACCCGCTCGACGCTCGTCCAGGCGTACGCCGTCCCCGCCTTCGCGGTCAACCGGCCGTTCAACGTGAAGATGCTGACCGGCATCAACTGCTGACAGGAGACAGACGATGACCACACGACGAAACCACTACCGACCGCTCGCCATGGCCCTGGACGGCGACACCGACGGACCCGACGACGACGGCGACGACTCCGACGACGTCAACGCCGCGACGACACCCGCACCGCCGATCGACCCGTCAACGGTCGCACCTGTCGATCCGAGCGCACTCGATCCGCAGACTTACGGCGCGATCATCCAACTTCTCGGTCTCGATGACACGGCAACACCCGCTGACGTGCTCAACGCGGTGCAAGACCTCGCCAACGGCGAGGCAGCAGCCGCAGGCAAGCCTTCCGCGGTCGCCGCGTCTGCGCGACGACTCGGATTCGCCCTCCTCGACGCCGAACAGGTCGCGAAACTGCGACGCGACGCCGTAGAAGGACAGCGCGTCGTCGCCAAGGTCGCCGAGGAACGACGCGAACACGTCGTGTTCGCCGCGGTCAAGCGCGGCGCGATCACCGCGGGCCGACGTAAGCACTGGCTCGCGTTGCTGGCAGCCGATCCCGAGATGGAGAAGGTGCTCGCGTCCACACCCTCCAACACCGCCGTCCCAATCAGCGAGCTCGGCCACTCCGCGGCCATCGACGGGTGGGAGGACCCCGCCAACCTCGCCGCGTACGACCCGAAGGCGCCGTACGGCGCCGGCCGCTGGGTCAAGTAACCCGACGCGACACCCGCACCACCACGAGCGCCGCGCGCACCCGCACCACCACGGGACGCGCGGCGCTCGCGCGTGCCACGCCCGCGACCACCCCCGACCACACGACCCCCGCCGCGCCCAGGTCGGTCCGATGACTCAAGGCATCGCCGCCGCACCGATGACTCAAGGCATGGCGAAACGACCGCCCCAGGATCTCCCAGGACGGTCACCGGGCACCCTCCGACCCTCCGACCACCCCCGTCGAAAAAATCGGGAGGGGCCCCTCCCAAACTCCACCTGGTCAGTTCGGATTTTTTTGTACGGAGGCGTCGAAAAACGCCGGGAAACCGCCCAAACGGCCCGGTTACCTGCGGAAACATTGTCGTTACGTTAGTGAACGGCCTCGTTCGGTTCAGGTACCATTTGGGGCAGCCGCCGATCGCTCGGGCGGGGCGGACGCCAGGCGTCTCGCGCGGCCTGTTCGTTGCGCTCGGACCGCTCGAGCACTACTGGTACCAACTGGCCTCCCGCCACCGCTCGCGGCGCTCGATCAGCTTCGCTTCGAGAGCTGCGGCCGTCTCGGCTTCCATGATCAGTTGCCCACCTGCGGCGTAAAGCCCGTCGTAAATCAGGTCGTCTAGCTTCCCGAGTTCTTCTTGCTGAACGTCGGAACGCACTGACACCGTCACCCCGCCGCCGAATTCGCCGACACGCTCAATAACGACTTCGCCTACTACGAACACCTCGGCCGATACGCGATCGCGAAGCGCAACGCTCACGAGGTCGAGCCACCGGGACTCGAGTCGGGGCTCGATCGGGCTCACGCGGTAAACGACATCGAGGCGGACCCCTCGCGGAACGATCATCGGGGCAGTGTTGGGGTCGAACATCGGGCGCGATATTGGCATGGAGGAGTCTTGCACGAGGCGATGCCAGTCCGCAGCCAGTCCGCAGCAGATTCAGCGCGGCCCACAACTCCCCAACATCTCAAACGCCGTGACCTGCATATTTGCAACCCGGCTGACACAGCCCAACGGTGCAAACGCCCAGGAAGGCGTTCGCGGTGAACGCGTGTGTAGACCTGGCACGTCGAAACCGCGTCCGGATCAGCTTCCCGATGCCGGACGATCCCGCAGCGCTGGCGTCCGACGACGGGCGCGAGGTGGAAGTCGTCGACGCCCGGATCGCGGTCTACGCGGCGCTGCGCCGGTTGCCGGCCGACCAGGCCGAGGCCATCCTCGCGGTCGACGTGTACGGGCTGAGCGTGAGCGAGGCCGCCGAAGTCCTCGGCATCGCTTCAGGCACCGTCAAGAGCCGCCGGGCGCGGGCGCGATCGCGTCTCAGTCGACTATTGAGATAGGGACCGGCGGAGGTCCGCTGTCGCCCAGCGTTCGGCGTCCAAGACGCTCGGTTCATAACGCGTTGTGTATTCTGGGAACCGAACCCGACCCCCGTGCGTCCAATTGATAGAGGGTTCGATCTCGTGGAGAGGGCAGGGGAGAGATGGCACCGCAGATACGACAGGCACAGTCCCGGCTCGAGACCGAGAGCCGTGTGGAGGCGGCGCTCGCCGCGTACGCGGAGGGCCATATCCGCGGATGGACGCAGACCGACGTCGCGGGTCCGCCGGTTCCCGAGGCGATGTGGGGGCGGATTCTCGACGCCCTCCCCGCCCCGGCGGACCGTGGCGCACGAGCTGACCAGGACCCGACATCGGATCGAGAGGACTGTCCACCCATCGAGGATCGACCGGTCGGCCGCCCTGCAGCCACCCACCCCGCCGGCGACTACGGCTCCGCAGCGCTGCTGCGTACCCCGTCGGACACGACCCCGTAGTCTGACATGCGGGAACATCGGGCGCCGAAGCGCTGTTCCACCCATTGCCGGCCGACGAGTGTCGGGACGAACGCGAGGAGCGAGCGGGACACATGACTTCAGCAGGAAACGACGTCGCGGACGTCATCATCATCGGCTCGGGCCCGGCGGGGTACACCGCGGGCGTCTACGCCGGCCGCGCGGAGCTGAAGACCATCCTGTTCGAGGGCACCACATTCGGTGGCGCCTTGATGACCACCACTGAGGTCGAGAACTTTCCCGGCTTTCGCGACGGCATCATGGGTCCTGCTCTGATGGACGAGATGCGCGAACAGGCGATCCGGTTCGGCGCCGACCTGCGAATGGAGGACGTCGAGTCGGTTCAGCTGCGGGGCGACGTCAAGGAGGTGACGACCGCCGAGGGCACCTACCGGGCCCGCGCTGTGATCCTCGCCATGGGTGCCGCCGCGCGCTACCTCGACGTTCCCGGCGAGCAGGCGCTGCTGGGCCGCGGTGTCAGCGCGTGCGCGACGTGCGACGGCTTCTTCTTCAGGGACCAGGACATCGCCGTCATCGGTGGCGGCGACTCTGCCATGGAAGAGGCTACGTTCCTGACCAAGTTCGCGCGGTCGGTCACCATCGTGCACCGCCGCGAGGAGTTCCGGGCGTCGAAGATCATGCTCGAGCGGGCACGCGCCAACGACAAGATCCGATTCCTGCTCGACACGGTGGTGACGTCCGTGGAGGGCGAGCAGACGGTGACCGGACTGAACATCGAGAACATCAAGACCGGCGCAGCATCGACCCTCGAGGTGACCGGCCTGTTCGTCGCGATCGGTCACGACCCGCGGTCCGAACTGATCCGAGGCCAGATCGACCTCGACAGCGCGGGCTACGTCCAGGTCGAGGGACGTACGACCGCGACCAATGTCCCCGGCGTGTTCGCCGCCGGCGACCTCGTCGATCACACCTACCGGCAGGCGATCACCGCCGCGGGCAGCGGCTGCAGCGCCGCCATCGACGCCGAGCGCTGGCTGGCGCACGCGAACGAGACAGCCACGGTCGGTTGACCGCACCCTGATCCACACCCACGTCCCCGATCACAGCAGGAGAGAAACGATGGCTGATACAGATACCGCCACCATCACCGTTACCGACGAGACCTTCGCCACCCTGGTACTGGGGTCCACTACCCCGGTCCTCGTGGACTTCTGGGCAACCTGGTGTGGACCATGCAAGATGGTCGCGCCGGTGCTCGAGGAGATCGCCCGCGACCATGGCGGGAAGATCGTGGTCGCCAAGCTCGACGTGGACGCCAACCCGGTCACGGCCCGCGACTTCCAGGTGATGTCCATCCCGACGATGATCCTGTTCGAAGCGGGGCAGCCTACCAAAAAGATCGTCGGAGCCAAAGGTAAGGCCGCTTTGCTGCGTGAACTGGCGCCCATCCTCTAGGTCGCTCTTACGGGTCGTTTTAGCGCGCACCGCGCCTCGGCCTTATCGTGGTACCGACCCGGGCCATCCCGTCCGGGCAGTACCTGACGAGAGAGTGGCCATGCCCCGCATCAGCCTCGGTGATCACGGAGCCGCAGTCACGGAGATCCGCGGTATCCTGGCCGACCAAGGTTTCCTGGACGACTTCATCGCCCCGGAGACCCTCGTCACCAACGGGTGGACCGTCCCGGAGGCGATCTTCGACCGCCGCTTGGACCGCGCTACCCGAGCTTTTCAGCAGCAACGAGGGCTGCTGGTGGACGGCATCGTCGGTCCCGCGACGTATCGCGCACTGCGCGAGTCCACCTACACCCTCGGCGCGCGGACGCTCAGCTTCCACGCTTCTGCACCGCCGACAGGCGACGACGTAGCCACGTTGCAGGCCCGCCTGCAGAACCTCGGCTTCTACGCCGGAATGATCGACGGCTACTTCGGTCCGCAAACCCATCTGGGGCTGTCGGCCTACCAGCGCGAGTGCGGGTTGGTCGCAGACGGGATCTGCGGGCCCGCGACGCTTCGGTCACTGACCTTCCTCGGTTCCAGGGTGACAGGCGGCTCGCCGCACGCAATCCGCGAGGAGGAGGAGGTCCGGCGTTCGGGCCCTCGGCTGTCCGGCAAGCGGATCGTGATCGACCCGGGCCTCGGCGGCGAGGACACGGGGCTCACCCTCGAGGGTGCCGACGGGATCCGCATGACCGAGGAGGAAGTCCTGTGGGACCTCGGGTCGCGACTCGAAGGCCGGATGGCTGCGGCCGGCATGGACACATACCTGTCGCGTCCGCGTGGGATGTCGCCGTCCGACTCGACCCGCGCGTACACCGCGAACACGTTCGACGCCGACATGATGATCTCGCTGCGGATCGCTCACTACCGCAACGAAAAGGGCCACGGAGTCGCGTCGTTCCATTTCGGCAACACCCACGGTTCGATCTCGACGATCGGACGGAATCTGGCGGGGTTCGTGCAGCGTGAGATCGTTGCCCGGACGCCGCTCACGGATTGCCATTATCACGGCCGCACTTGGGATCTCGTGCGGCTCACCCGGATGCCTACCATCCAGATCGATGTCGGCTACGCGACCAATCCCGACGACGCAGCGGTTCTCACGTCAGCGAGATACCGAGACAACATCGCCGAGGCGATCCTGGTCGCGGTCAAGCGCCTCTATCTCTTGGGTGAGAACGACCGCCCCACTGGCACATACACATTCGCGGAGCTCTTGGCGCTCGAGGAGGCCAGCCAGTAGTCGGGTCGCAGTGCCTTATGCCGAATCAACGATTCGGCCAACATGATCCACTGCGGGGGAGACAGATCGGTACGGCCGTCTTACTCAGCCCGGACCGTGACCTCACCTTGCTCGCTCCGGCAAACCCCTGCAGCCTCGCGCCGCGGTCCGACCAGTTCGGCCTCAGCCATGCCGGCGGCTAGCAGTTGCTCGAGCGCGTGCTCGACGCTCGCCTTCCAGCCCAGGCCCTCGGTGAGCTCGTAGCGCAGCCTCGGATACCGGTGATGCGGCGCCACGTCAGTGAACCCGACAGCCCGGAGTAGGGAGGCGTCCACCACGGGCGCCGAATCACATTCGCACGCACGGCAATCCGTGTCGTGTACGGCGCCACGTTCAAGACCGAAGGCCTCCACCGCCCGAACGCCCCGTCGAATCAAGTCGTCGCACACAGCGAGAATCAGATCTTCGGCAACAACGGCGTCGACACCCGGTTCGATCCCCGCCCACGCAAGGAGGACGGCATCCGGGCTGACCGGGGAGGTGGGAAAGAGGGCGCTCCGCGGAACGCTGCGGGGTGGGGCATAGAAGGCAGACCCGATCACCCGCTCGACCCCTGTCGCGCGGGAGACGGCGATCTGAGCGCAAGACCCCCACTCGAGCATGACCATCGAAAGCCATGCCTCCTTCTCGAACTCGGCGTCGGTCAGACCGTCGGGGCCGAGCGCGCTGGGATCGACTTCCCAATACACGCACCGTCGGACGTCCTTCGGGAGCGAATCGAACCCGGCGAGGGTAAGCGGGACGATGCTCACCGACACGTCTTCCACCGCCTCAGTCTCACCGTCGCTCCATCGACACGCGCCGCCTGTTCTGCCGCCCACTCAGCCGTGGACGAAACCGCAATCGAGTCTAGTCCGACTGCGCCGCGAACGTCGTGAGACCGCCTGTCACAGTGACGATTCGCCGTGGTGTCCAAGGTCACCGGGCCGCAACACGGCATATCGGACACGATCTACTCTTGTGAAAGGAGGCCGATGATCCGGTCCAGATCGTCCGATGACCCGAACTCGACGACGATCTTTCCCTTCCGCCGACCCATGCTCACGGTTACTCGGGTGTCCAGTCGGTCCGCGAGGCGGTCCGCCATCTCTTGAAGGACGGGGGCGGGTTCCGGCTTGGGCTTGGCGGGCACCGGCGGGGCCGCCGGTCCCTCACGGTTGGCGAGCGTGACCGCCTCTTCGGTGGCGCGCACCGACATG
>CAJCHX010000238.1 GCA_903970215.1 Acidobacteriaceae bacterium | reverse complement strand
GTCTGGGACGGCAACGAGGTGTGGCTGGTGACCGCCGGCGCGGCCATGTTCGCCGCCTTCCCGGCCTGGTACGCCACCCTCTTCTCCGGCTTCTACCTGCCGCTACTGGCCATCCTGGTAGGACTGATCGCGCGGATCTGTGCAATCGAGTGGCGCGGGAAGATCAACGACGCGCGTTGGCGCCGCGTCGCCGACGTGGGCATCGGGCTCGGATCGTGGATCCCTGCGATCGGCTGGGGCGTCGCGTTCGCGAACATCGTTCGCGGCGTGGGAATCGATGGCCGGGCGCAGATGACGACCGATTTCTTCGGTCTGCTCAATCCGTACGCGCTGCTCGGCGGTGCGGCCACGTGCCTGTTGTTCCTGCTGCACGGCGCGATCTTCGCGACGCTCAAATCCGGCGGTGACGTCCGTGCCGACGCGGCCCGCGTCGCCCGGCTGATCGCCGCCCCCACGACGGTCGTGGTCGGCGCGTTCGCGCTGTGGACCCAGCTCGCGCACGGCAAATCGTGGACCTGGGTGCCGACGGTGGTCGCGGCCGTCGCCCTGGTCGCCGCCGTCGCGCTGACCGCCACCGCTCGCGGCGGAGCCGACGTGCGGCGCGAGGCGTTCGGCTTCGCGGCGACGACGGTCGCCGTGATCGGCGCGTCCATCCTGCTGTTCGGCTCGCTGTTCCCGAACGTGTTGCCGTCCACGACCGACCCGGCGAACACGCTGACCATCGCCAACGCGTCCTCCACGCACTACACGCTGACGGTGATGTCGTGGTGCCTGATCGCGGTGCTCCCCGTGGTGATCGCGTATCAGGCCTGGACCTACTGGGTGTTCCGCAAACGGATCTCGCCGGCCCAGATCCCGCCGTCCATCGGACTGTCGCCGCGTTACCGGCCCGAGGCCGCGTCGCTGCTCGTGGGCGCGGGGAGTGCTGGGTCGCCGGGCTCGCCCGGGTGGCAATCCCCGTCGCCGGCCTCGCCTGGCTTGCAGTCCCCGTCGCAAGCCTCGCGTGCGGTGCAGTCCCCGCCCTGGTCCGAGTACGGCTCTCCGACGCGCTACGCACTGGCCGTGACGTCGTGGTTCGCGGTCATGGTGCTGCCGGTGGTGATCCTGTATCGGGTGTGGACGTCGTGGGTGCTCCGGAGACGGGGCACGTCCGGGCCCGGCCCCTCGTCACCGCGACCGCCGACGTAATGCCCGGACCGGTCGACCAGCGACTGTGGCGGTACGCGCGCGCGAGTCGTGGCCTACTGGCCGCGGTGGTGTTGCTCGGCCTGGTGGGCACCGCCGCCACCATCGTGCTCGCGGGTGCTGCGGCGACGGTGCTCGTCCGGCTCGCCGCCGACCCGCACGTACGTACCCTCGGCGCGCAGTCGCGGTTGCTGGAATGCGCTGCGGCGGCGGCCTGCGCGCGCGCCGCGGTGGCCTACGTGCGGAGCAGGATCGAACATCGTGCCGCCGAGCGCGTCGTCTCCCAACTCCGGTCGGCGGCGTTGGCCGCGGTCGGGACTCTGGCCGTGACCGGTGGCCCGGGCGCCCTCGACCCCGCTGCCGCCTCCGCTGCCGCCTCCGCTGCCGCGGACGACCCCGCGCACGACCCCACCCCCGCGCACGACCCCGCCTCCGACGCCGACCTGCGCACCGTCGTCACCCGCGGCCTCGACGATCTGCCCCCCTACCTCACGGGATATCTTCCGGCGCTGGCGCTCTCGGCCACGGCGGTGCCGGTGTTGATCGTGGCGATCGCGGTCGCCGACCCGCTCTCCGCCGCGATCATCGTGGGCACACTTCCGCTGCTACCGGTCTTCATGGTGCTGGTCGGCCTGCTCACCCGGGATCGCACGCGGCGCCGCCTCGAGGCGATGAGTCGCCTGTCCGCTCAGCTGCTCGACCTGGTAGCCGGGCTGCCGACGTTGCGGGCGCTGGGCCGCGAACGCGGCCCCGCGGCCCGGGTTCGTGAACTTGGAGAACGCAATGCGAGCGAGACCATGGCCTCGCTGCGGGTGGCGTTCCTGTCGTCGATGGTGCTCGAACTACTGGCTACGCTGTGCGTCGCGCTGGTGGCGGTGAGCATCGGACTGCGCCTCGTGTTCGGCGGAATGGGTCTTGCCGCGGGTGTTTTCGCACTGATCCTCGCACCGGAGGTGTACCTGCCGCTGCGTGCCGTCGGGGCGCAGTTCCACGCCGCAGAGCAGGGGGTGGCGTCGTCGTCGAGGGTGTTCGCTCTGTTGGACGCGGCGGCGGCACGGGAACCGCGCGTTCCGGTGGCCGCCGGAAGCGGGTCGCTGCGGGTGCGCGACCTCACCGTGGCGGGCCGGGACGGCGCTGCGCCGTGCGCCCTCACCGCGCACTTCCCTCCCGGCGAGGTGACGGTCGTGACCGGGCCCAACGGTGCCGGAAAATCCACGCTGTTGGCTGTGCTGCTCGGCCTCGTAGCACCCACGTCGGGCACCGCCGACGTAGTGGACTGGGATCGCGTCGCCTGGTGCCCGCAACACCCGGTCGTCCCACCGGGCTCGATCGAAGACGCATTCCTACTGCTCGGCGCGCCACCCGTCGACGCGAGCGAGAGCGTGCAGGCGTGTGCGGCCACGGGATTCGACGAGGTCGTCGCCGATCACGGTTGGGACAAGCAGATCGGAACGGGTGGTGTGGGACTGTCGGCAGGGCAGCGGCAGCGCCTTGCGCTCGCCCGCACGCTGGCACGGTCGGCCGCGCAGCCGGGGCCACGGGTCCTGCTGCTCGACGAGCCGACGGCGCACCTCGACCGCGACCTCGAAGCGCGCGTCCTGGTCGAGCTTCGCCGCCGCGCCGCCGCGGGTGACACCGTCGTCGTCGTTGCGCACCATGCGCCGGTGCTGGCGGCGGCGGACACGGTCGTCGAGGTGTCCGCGCGGAGGGCGGCGTATGCGTGAACTCGTCGTCTGCCTGCGTGCGTTGGGCCTGCGGCCGCGTGCGGTGATCGCAGCGGTCGCGGCCGGGGTGGCGACGGCGGGCAGCGCGCTCGCCCTCGCCGGACTCTCGGCCTGGCTGATCACCAAGGCATGGACGATGCCGCCCGTGTTGGCGCTGTCGGTCGCAGTGACGGCGGTGCGAGCCCTGGGGATAACCCGCGGCTGCATGCGGTACGCGGAGCGGTTGGCAGGGCACCGGCTCGCATTGGACGGCCTGACCCGGGTGCGCACGGCGCTGTACGAGCGGCTCGCGGCCGCGGAG
>CAJCHX010000237.1 GCA_903970215.1 Acidobacteriaceae bacterium | reverse complement strand
CGGCGAGTGGGTGCCCAACGTCTTCGGCGGCAACGAGAACCTGGAAGCGATCTAGTTCCTCAAGCGGCTCAACGAGATCTGCCACCAGGAGCATCCCGGGATCATCACCGCCGCCGAGGAGTCGACCTCCTTCACGGGCGTCTCGCGGCCTACATACCTCGGCGGGCTCGGCTTCAGCCTGAAGTGGAACATGGGCTGGATGAACGACACCCTCGGCTACGTGAGCCGGGACCAGGTGCACCGCAGCTTCCACCACCACGAGATCACGTTCTCACTGATGTACGCGTGGAGCGAGAACTTCCTGCTCCCGATCAGCCACGACGAGGTGGTGCACGGCAAGGGCACACTGTGGACCCGGATGCCGGGCGACCCGCGGTCCAAGGCGGCCGGGGTGCGGGCCCTCCTCGCGTACATGTGGGCCCACCCCGGCAAGCAGTTGCTGTTCATGGGGCAGGAGTTCGGCCAGGTCCGGGAGTGGTCCGAGGAGCGGAGCCTGGACTGGGACAGCCTGGGCGGCTGGGAGGGCGAGCTGCATCTCGGGATCCAGTCGCTGGTAAGGGATCTCAACGCGGCGTACCGGGCGCACCCGGCGCTGTGGAGCCAGGACGCCACGCCGTCGGGCTACGAATGGGTGGACGCCAACGATTCGCAGAACAACGTGCTCAGCTTCCTGCGCTGGGGCTCCGACGGTTCAGTCGTGTTGTGCCTGTACAACTTCTCCGGCGCGACCCACGGCAACTACCGGGTGGGCGTGCCGTTCCCCGGTGCGTGGCGCGAGATCGTCAACACCGACTCCACCGACTACGCGGGCCACGGCGCCGGCAACCTGGGCGGGGTGCGGGCGGACAACCGGTCGTGGCACGGCCGTCCCGCGTCCTGCGAGGTGGTACTGGGAGCGAACTCCGCGGTGTGGCTCACGTACGACGGTTCGGACTCCGCGTAGATGCGCGAGATCACCCGCGAGGTCCTCGAGATCGCGGACGGCGTGTTCACCGTTCGCGGTACCCACGTGAATTTCCTTATCCTGCACGATGGTTCGGATGTCACGCTGATCGACGCGGGCTGGCACGCCGACGCCGACGGGGTGGAACGGGCTCTGCACGCGCTGGGCCACCGACCTTCGGACGTGACGGCGATCCTGTTGACGCACGCACACATCGATCACGTGGGCGGCGCGGCTGTCTTCCACGAGCGGCATGCAACTCCCGTGCTGGCGCACCCGCGCGAGATCGGCCACGTGCGGGGCGAGCGCCGCGAGTCGGCCGGACCACTGGACGTGGCGATCCGCGCCTACAAGCCGCAGACCATACGGTGGGCCCTCGACATCACGCGAGCCGGCGCCATGCGGCACGTCGCACTGCCGTACGCCGAGCCGTATGATGTTGCGGACGAGGATGTTTCGGGCGCCCATCCCGCGCGGCCCCTGGACCTTCCCGGCCGCCCGGTGCCGGTGTTGTGCACCGGACACACATCGGGGCACACCGCCTACCACCTACCGGATCGCGGCGTGGTCGCCACCGGCGATGCGCTGGCGACCGGCCACCCGCTCAGCGGCAAGAAGACTCCACAATTGCTGCCCGAGTTCTTCGCCACCGACCCGGTCGAGGCGATCGCGACGCTCGACGCGCTCGCCACCCTCGACGCCGACACGATCGCACCGGGTCACGGCGCACCGCTGTTCATCCCCATCGCCCGAGCCGTGGAGATCGCACGCTCCTGACCGCACGACCGAATCACGGCCGGAGCGCGTTCATCTCGCACATATACGAGATGAACGCGCTCCGGGTGCGATTCGGACACCTCAGACGAGGTAATAATCGGCACTCTGCGGCGAATGGACCACCGCGACTCCGTCCGTCGACAGCAGCCGCGCATACCGGACGGCCTGCAGCGTGGCCGAGAACACCTGATCCTCCTCTGGGAACACCTGCTCCTGCGGAAACCAATCGTCGAACCCGACGTTGCGCAACGCGGTGAGCGTGTCCCGGTGTACGCCCGCGAGCAGCACGACGACCCCGTTCTCCCCCTGCTCGCGAAGGAACCGCTCCAGCAACTCGATGCAGACCACGTCGGGATTCCGTGCTCGCTTGACCCGCAAGACGATCACGCTGTGACCGTGCTCCTTGATCCGTTTCTGCAGACCGTCGAGATAGCCTTCGAGTTCTGGCGCAGCCCCGAAGAACAACTCACCCTCGAGATCGAAGATCACCTCCGAGTCGTTGACCTGGTCACCTGGCAGACGCTCCCGGACCACACCTTCGGGCGCGACGACGAGTTCGCGCGACTTCAGCTTCGCGGCGCGGGGAACGAACAACAGGATCGACAGCGCGATCCCGAGCAGGACCGACTTGTCGAGGTCGATCAGAATGCCCGTCGCCGCCGTCGCGATCACGACGATCGCGTCCACCCGCGACACCCGCAGCGCGTAGTACAAGCGGCGGAAGTCGACCAGGCGAACAGCGGTCACGAGCAGCAGCCCGGCGAGCGACGCCTGCGGAACGTACCGCAGCAGCGGTGCGAACAGTAGGAGCGCCACCGATACCGTGACGGCCGAGACGATTCCGGAGAGGCGGGTCTTGGCGCCGGACTGGAAGTTGATGGCCGACCGCGTCAACGAGCCCGATCCGGGCATGCAGCGGAAGAATCCGCCGACCAGGTTCGCGAGCCCCTCGGCCAGGATCTGCCGGTTGTAATCGAGCTTCTGGTCGGTCTGATGCGCGATCGCCTTCGCGATGGAGAGGGCCTCGATGATGCCGATGAAGGCGATGGCCAGCGCGCCCTGCGACAGGTCGGGGAGCCATGACAGCTGCCCGTGGGGGATGTGTGCCGTCGGTAGCCCCGTGGGGATCCGGCCGGCGATCGAGACGGCCGTCTTCCCGTTGTGCCCGGTGGTCGTCCAGCCCGCGGCGTATGCGACCAGACCCGAGACCACAAGAACCGCAAGCAGATCCACCTGAGGTAGCCGGTAGCGCCGGACGGCCTGCCGGAACAGCACCGCCAGTGCCACCGCCCCGAGGCTCAACACCACGGCCCGGTCGTTGATCTTGTCGCCGTGGAACAGGGTGAGCCACTCGCGGTGCAGGATCTCCATCTTCCCGTTGCCCTTGTCGTGCACACCGATCGCGTTCCCCACCTGGCCCAGCGCGAGCAGGAACGCCGCAGCCGTGATGAACCCGATGACCACCGCCTCGGAGATGTACCGCGTGAGGTCGCCGAGCCGGAAGACCGCGATCAGGATCTGAATCCCTCCGGCCAGCAGCCCCAGCAGGAACAGCGCCTCGTACCGGTGTGCGTCGCTCTGCCCGTCGAGGAACGCCAGTGCGCTGAAGGTCAGCAGCGAGATCGCACTGGTAGAGCTGCGACGACGAGCCGAAGATCGACGCGATGAAGGTGACCACGATCGCCGAGTACACCCCGAACTTGGGGTCCACGCCGGCGATCAACGCGTACGCCATCGCCTGGGGTAGGGAGACGGCCGCGACCGTCAGGCCCGCGATGACGTCGTGGCGCGCCTTGAGCCGACTGTATGTCGGCCGCCACGAGCGGGTCTGCTGTATGCGGGCCCCCACCCGACCCGGCGAGGCGGCGACGCCGCGTATTCCAATGCCACCCATGGTGAATGTCTCCGATTTCTATGCCGCGTTCGACGCCGGGTCGGGCGCACAGCCGTGCCGACCACGAGCACGATGCCAGGCACGGGCCGATCTCGGTACCCTTGGGCTCGCACCGATTCCAACATTCGGTAGTCGAACCCGGCACACCAGCCGCCACGAATAGCGCTGCGCCGGAATAGGCTTCGAACAACGACGACGGAATCGCCGGTCGAATCGGCCCGCACCCGCTCAGCCGAGCAGCAGCTTCTTCTGCACCTTGCCCATCGCGTTCCGCGGCAGCGCCGGCACGATCCGGACCTCCCGCGGCCGCTTGTGCCGCGCCAGGGCAGCGCCGACGAACTCGACCAACTCGGCCGGCCGGGGCGCCGCCCCGGCCGCCGGATCGACCACCACGAACGCCACGATCCGCTGGCCGAGGTCGTCGTCGGGCACCCCGATCACCGCGGCCTCGGCCACCGCGTCGTGCGCCAGCAGAGCGCTCTCGATCTCCCCCGCACCCACGCGGAACCCGCCCGACTTGATCAGGTCGGTGGACGCCCGACCCACGATCCGGTGCATACCGCCCCCGTCGATCACCGCGACGTCCCCGGTGGTGAACCAGCCGTCGGCGCCCCATGCCTCCGCCGTGGCCTCCGGCCGCCCCAGATATCCGGACCCGACCATGGGCCCGCGGATCTGCAGCGACCCGATCGACTGACCGTCGTGCGGCACCGGTGCACCGTCGTCGCCCAGCAGCCGCGTCTGCACCCCGGACAGCGGGAGCCCCACCCAGCCGGGCCGGCGCTCGCCGTCCGCCCGCGCGCTGACGGTGATCAGGGTCTCCGTCATGCCGTACCGCTCGACGATCTCGTGACCGGTGAGCTCACGGATCCGCTCGAACACGGGCACCGGCAACGGCGCGCTGCCGGATACCAGCAGGCGGGCGCCGCGCAGGCGGGCCGCTGCCTCCGGATCGGCCGCGATCCGCGACCACACAGTGGGCACCCCGAAGTACAGGGTTCCGTTCGCGGCCGCATACGCCGCCGGGGTGGGCCGACCGGTGTGCACCAGGGGACTTCCCACCCGCACCGCGCCGATCATGCCCAATACCAGGCCGTGCACATGGAACAGCGGGAGGCCGTGCACGAGCGTGTCGGCGTCGGTCCAACCCCACGCGTCGGCGAGGCCGTCGATGCAGGCCCCGATGGCGCGGCGGGTGATCGGGACACCTTTGGGGGCTCCGGTGGTGCCCGAGGTGTACATGATCATCGCCACCGCATCCGCCGGTGGCTCGGCGAGGTGGTGCCAGCCGCGCGCGTGGACTCGGACCGGGACCGTGGGCAGGGCGGGCGCTTCGTGCGCGGCAGTGCCCTCCGGGGGTGCGCCGAGCCACGCCTGCGCCCCTGAGTCACCGAGCAGGTGCGCGACCTCCGCAGCTCCGGAGTCGGGTGGAACCGGGACGACGGGGACGCCGGCGCGTAGCGCCCCGACGATGGCGACGACGGTGGCCGCACTCGGCGTGGCCCACACCGCCACGGGTCCGCGGACTCTGAGACCCAGCAGGCGTTCGGCCACCGCCGTCGACGCACCGAGCAGGTCACTGCGCCGCAGGGTCGCCCCGTCGACGGTGACGGCGGGCCCGTCGTCGGCGGTGGGGACTGGCACGCTCAACGAGGGGAACAGCACGCTATGAGCCTAGCCAGTGGGCCGCCGGGACGAACGCCATGGACCACGATCGATCCCGCGCAACCCAAGCGCGGCGGCACGGAGCATCCAAGCGGTGCGTGCGGTCGGGAACTTACGCCGCCGCCCCTGCTACGCCGCGGCGCGCTGGACCCGTGCCGCGAGCACGGACTCGAGGAACCCGACGGTCAGGGCCACGGCCTCCGCGCTCTCCGGGGTGAGGCCCGTGAGAACCGGGAATGCGTGCACGCCACCGTCGAACAGGTGCAGATCGCATTCGTTGCCGGCGGCATCGAGGCGCGCGTGCAACCGCTCGGAATCGATCCGGAGCATCTCGCCTGACGAGGCGACGAGCAGGCCCGGCGGGAACGCCTCGGCGGGAACGACGGTCACATCGTCCCTGCCGCGCGCGACGTCCGGTCCCACGTCGAACCACGTGCGCAGCGAGGCCAGCTTGCCCACCGTGAGGTACGCGTCGCTGATCTCCTTGCGGGGATCGTCGTCGGCGACGGTCGGCGTGAGCAGCGGCGAATAGCCGAAGAAGGCGGTCGGCGGTCGCGCCACATCGAGGTAGGCCAACTCGATCACCTTGACCGACAGGTAACCGCCGGCCGAGTCGCCGCCGACCACCACGTTGCGGTAGCGGCCCGAGTCGGACACGGCCCGAAACACCCGGTACGCGTCCTCGATCGACGAGCCGACGCCCACCTCGGGCAGCTGGCGGTAGTCGACGTTGAGCACCACCACGCCGAGCGTGCGTGCGAGGACCGAAGCGAGCCGACGGTGCGTCCCCGGGCCGCCGCAGAGGAACGCGCCGCCGTGGTAGTACACGAGCACGGTGTCATCTCGAAGGCGTTCGCCGGTGGGCGAGACCCGCTCGACGTCGACCCCCGCGATCGTTTCGCGGGTGACCTCGACGTCTGTCGGCGACCACGGAACGGCCGTCGCGATACGTTCGGGGAGGGACAACGGGCCGAAGGACCACGACCGCACCGGGTACATCGTGATCAGCGGCTTCAGCAACAGCCGTGCACCGACCATGGTGAGCGCGGCCCGGATGCTGACAGAGCGGTGATTGATCACCGACATGCTCGACACTACCTTCTCGCGGCCGTGAGTCGCCCGCGCCGAATTCCTATCAGAGTATGCCGGTCGTACATGCCGGTTTCGCGATCGCGATGCCGCGGTGTGTCGGGCCTAAAAACGGTGACCGGGGTCACGTCGGCGTTCGGAACCCGTGTCACCTGCCCGCCACCGCCGTGCCTCCGACCCGACACGCCGATGATCGCACGTCGCGTGACGCTGCTCACATCCAGGTTTACCGCAACGCAGCAGTCCCCCGCTCGAGGTGGGCAGCGTCGAACTCAGTACAGCGCCGAACCTCGAGGTGGGCACAGCGCCGAACTCAGTACAGCGCCGCCGCCAGTTCGCGGCGCGCGGCCACAACGCCGGGGTCGGCGGGGTCGAACAAGTCGAAGAGTTCGACCAGACGTGTGCGGACCGCGCTGCGCTCGTCCCCTGCCGTGCGCTTGACCAATGCGATCAGGCGCGCGAACGCCGCTTCGGGACGCTGCGCCAGCAGTTCGGCATCGGCGGCCGCGAAACCGAGCGCGATATCAGAGGGGTTCGCGTCGGCACGGGCGACGGCATCGTCGGAGACGTGCGCTGTGCGCTCGAGAAACGCCATCTGTTTGACGGCAGCAGCGGCCTCGCGGTTGGCGGGTTCGGCGTGCAGGATCGTCTCGTACGCCGCTCGCGCACCGGCGTAATCACCCTGGTCGGCCAGCAACTCCGCCGCCTCGACCCGAGGATCGATGGGCTCGGCCTCGGCCTCCGGGGCGGGACCGAGCGTGGGATCGACTTGGGCGAGCAGATCCTCGATCCAGGTGCGGAGCGTGGCCTCGGGCTGGACGCCGGTGAAGGCGTCGACGGGGCGTCCGCCCGCGACCGCGACCACCATCGGGATGGACTGTGCGCGGAAAGCCTGGGCGATCCCCGGCGCCGCGTCGACGTCGACCTTCGCCAGCACCCATCGACCGCCCGCCTCGGCAGCGAGGCGTTCGAGGACCGGGGACAACTGCTTACACGGGCCGCACCATTCCGCCCACAGGTCCACCACCACGAGCGTGTGCGCCGATCGCTCGACGACCTCCACGCCGAACGTCTCGTCGGTCACGTCGATCACCGACGTTCCGGCGGCTCCCGACCCGGGCCCGGGCGCTCCCGCCGCCGCGTCCGGCCTGTCGACCGGCGCAGCGGGGGCCGGACGGGCGGCCTGATCGGCCTTGGCCTTGAGCGCGGAGAGGTCGACCGCCCCCGACATCGCTGCCACTGTGCGCAGCGCGCGTTGCCGCTGCTCCTGGTCCTTCCTCGATGCGCCCTGTCCGGCGCGCGGTGTAGTCACGACACCAATGCTAGGTCGACGGCTCGTAACAGTCCGCAACCTCATCGAAGTGCCACACGCGCGGACCTGGCTCGGGGACGCCGTGCGCCGCGAGATCGCGGCCCTTGGGGCGGTGCCAACTGGTCAGTGGGACCGCGTCGAGAACCTGCACCACGTCCGGCCGCTGCGCACCGCGCGCTGCGAACGCCTCGGTGACATCGGCCGCGGTGAGCTCTGCGCCGGGGCGCAGCGTGACCGCCCCGACGACGACGTCCACGCCCTCCACTCCGGGCCCGGCAGGGACGGAGTAGACCACCGCGAGATCCACCTGGCCGAGCTGCTCGAGGACGTCCGCGATCGGGATCGAGTACACCGGCCCGCGGCGGGTGATCGCCACCGACCGCAGGTCGTCCACCAACCAGTAGTCGCCGTCCTCGTC
>CAJCHX010000236.1 GCA_903970215.1 Acidobacteriaceae bacterium | reverse complement strand
GGCGACTGCGCCCGTCCCCAGATCGATCCGCCACTCGTGCAGAGTGCCCTCGGTATCGAAGGCAGTGTTCGACGTCGCCCACATCGTCGGATAACGAACGGCCTGCAGGACTATTGCACCGTCGCCGGCGTCGAAGGCATTGGCCACGTGGAATACGTAACACGGCTCTATCTCGAACCAGCGCACAGGAACCGACGGATCATCGCGCCGCATGACGCCGATCCGAGCTCCATACGTATCGCTCCATCGATACGGCATCCCTTTCGCCACGAGCGCAAAGTCGAAGACGACGGGGAGATCGAGGAACAGCACGTATTTCTCGGTGATGGCGAAGTCGTGCATCATCGTCAGTCCGGGCACGTCGATCGGCTGCTCGACAACGATGTCGCCCGCCGAGTTCGCCCGGTGATAGGTCACATACGGCTCGCGGAGGTTCCCGTAGCCGAAGAAATGTAGCTCGCCGGTCGTCGGACAGATCTTGGGGTGCGCCGTCATCGAATCGGCGAGAGCGCCGCCGAAGTCGTACACACCCAGGGTCTCGAGCTCGCAGGTGACCTCCCACGGAAGCGACGACTCGACCAACGCGAGGACCCGGCCTGCGTGCTGCACCACGTGGGTGTTGGCATGGGCCACTTCCAGGTTTCGATGTCCGTTGGTCGGGTCGTACAGCGGGGTCGGGTCGCCCTCGAACTGGCCGGTGCGCACCCAGCGGTTGCGATACCACTCGGCGCGCCCGCCGCGCAGCCGCACGCCGTGCAGCATCCCCTCGCCGAGGAACCAGTGCGAACTCGCCGCCCGCGGGTTGGGGCCGTTGCGGACGTACCAGCCGTCGAGATCGTCGGGCACGCGCCCGGTGACAGCCAGTTCGGTGGCGTCGACCTCGTGGTCGACGGGCGCGAAGTTCCCGCGCAGATGCGCAGGCACGGTGACGATCGGTTCGACCGGTGCGTGATCGAAGACGGCCGAATCGAGGGCAGTGGAGTCGAGAGCGGCGGAGTCGAGCGGCAGGGACATGGGAGCCTCCACGTGGGGTGGGCGGTGCCGACGAGGAGAGGGCCGGCGAGGGGTCGAACGGGGTGATGCCGTTTCGATCGTGACATTCCAGTACTGACATGTCAAGGGTGGAGGTATCGTCGCCCACGTGAGCCTTCGATTCGCCGCGCTCGGCCTCCTCGCACAACACCCCGGTAGCGGCTACGACCTACTCAAACGGTTCGAAGGATCGATGGCCAACGTGTGGGCGGCCACGCAGAGCCAGCTCTATGGCGAGCTGGGCCGTCTCGAAGAGGACCGGTGGATCGACATCATCGACGTCGGCCCGAGGGGACGAAAGGTCTACGCGCCCACCGATACCGGTCGCGCGGCGCTGAGCGACTGGCTGAAGTCCCCGCTCGACGGCCCCACCCGCAATGCCCGGCTGCTCCAAGTTTTCCTGCTGTCCGAAGTCGACCACCAGACGGCGGTCGGATTCTTCGAGAGCGTGATCGCCGAGGCCGACGAGCGCCTCGCGCACCTCGAAGTGATCCTCGCGGATGTGGCGTCCTGTCCCCCCGACGACCGCAGTCCGGCGAACGAATTCGCGCGTATCGCACTGGAATACGGGCTACGGCACTACCGGTCCGAGGGCGACTGGGCGCGATGGTCGTTGGACCGGATCAGCTGACCCGTCGCTACGCTCGCCCCGAACCCGTCCCGCGGGTGACGGCCCACGCGGCCTCCATCGCCATCCAGCCCGATAGCTGCACCGACAGGTCACGCTCCGGCGTCGCCGACGAGGTCACCGCGCCGCCCGCGAATCGGGCCGCGGCGCCACCCCGCGCAGGGACACGTGCGTCGCTCGACCAGTCGGCGCTGAACAGTACGTGTCCGTCGACCTCCCGGGCCCCCTTCCACGCAGCCTCGGCCGAGGCGAGGACCAGGTCGCGCGCGACGCTCCGGGCATCGTCGTCGACGCTGCCGTCACCGTCCAGTGACGTCGCAGCCAGCGCGAGGTAGCGCACCAGGATGCCCGCGAACAGCCCACCGTCGCCGCCACCCGCGCCGACCACCACGTTGTTCTCGCTGAGTCCGGTCTCGACCGCCTGCACCAGCCGACCGACCCGGTCGGCGTGCGCATCGTCGCCGTCGGCGGACAACTCGGTCTCCAGCCCGATCGCGACACCCTGACAGTACGTGTACTTCTCGGTATGCACGGCACCCCGACCGGCGGGACCCCCGTCCACGCCGTCCTCGATCAGACCGGACTTCTCGTCCAGCAGGTTGCCGAACAGCCACTGCGACATCTGCTCGGCGCGCCCGCGATTGCCGGTGCGCGCGAGGAAGATCGCGGCCGGACCGTTTGCGGGAGCGTTGAGATACACATCGGACTTGCGCCACGGGATCCCGCCGCCCAGCTCCGGCACCCACGCCGACATGAACTGCGCGGCCAGGATCCGTTGCGCACGACGGGTGTCGAAGCCCGCCAGCCGCTCGGCCCGCTCGAGTGCCAACGCCAACCACGCCATGTCGTCGTAGTACTGGTTGGTGACCCGGAACCCGTTGCGCACCCAGTGTCCCCGGATCAGACGGTGCACCAGCTCGTGGGTCGCTTCGGTGCCGGTGCGCACGTGAGCGTCGACTGCGCAGTCGATCAGGTGGGCTTGCCACCAGAAATTCCACGTCACGAAGAGACGATCGCGACGGGTGGCCGGATAGGCGCAGACTCCGAGAGCGGAGGTGGGAATCCCCCACAGGCGCCGGACGTGACGCTCCACGACGGCCTCCCGCGCCGCCTCGGCCCGGTCGAACCATCGCCCCGCGTCGTCGGTTCCCTGCGCGCCCATGGCGGTCATTGTTTCATCACCGCCCTGCGTCACCACGCCGTATCGAGGTCCGCGTGCTCACGCACCCACGCGTGCATCGCGATCCCGGCAGCCACCCCCACATTGATCGACCTTGTGGATCCGAATTGTGCGATCGACACGGTGGTCACAGCGATGTCGCGGGCCTCGCCGGACACACCCGGCCCCTCCTGCCCGAACAACAGCAGGCACCGGCGGGGCAGGCGCGCCCGCTCGAGCGGAACGGCTCCGGGCAGGTTGTCCACGGCGATGATCGGCAGGTCGGCATCGGCGCACCACGCGGCGAGCGCATCAGTGTCCGGATGATGATGGATGTGCTGGTACCGGTCGGTCACCATGGCGCCGCGGCGGTTCCACCGGCGACGACCCACGATGTGTACGGCGCGCGCACCGAACGCGTTGGCAGTGCGCACCACCGTGCCGATGTTGGCATCGTGGCCGAGATTCTCCACCGCCACCTCGAATGGATGTCTCCGCGCATCGAGGTCGGCGACGATCGCCTCGCGCCGCCAGTAGCGGTAGGCATCCACCACGTTGCGGCGGTCACCCTCCGCAAGCAGTTCAGGGTCGAGCCGCGGGTCGTCCGGGGGCGGCCCCTCGCGCTCCTGCTCCCACGGCCCCAGCCCGGCGGTGCCGGGGCCGGGCAACCCCGTGATCCATTCCGTGGGGCCGGGCGCAGTGAGGGACGAACGGAGCCCGCGACCCACGTCATCGGACTCCGTTGGGCCGGGCGCAGTGAGGGACGAACGGAGCCCGCGACCCACGTCGTCAAGATCCGTGGGGCCGGGCGCAGCGCCCTCGTGCTCGGACGTCACAGCCCCAGGTCAGCCAGTCCCAACACGGACCGGTACTCGAGCCCCTCAGCAGCGATCACCTGGTCGGCACCGGTCGCGCGGTCCACGACCGTCGCGACCCCGACGACGATGGCGCCCGCGTCACGCAGGGCTCGCACGGCGGTGAGCGGCGAGTTGCCGGTGGTCGTTGTGTCCTCGACGACCAGCACCCGCTTCCGACGATGTCGGGACCCTCCACCTGTCGCTGCATGCCGTGCGCTTTCGCTGCCTTGCGCACCACGAACGCATCGATCGGCCGGCCGGGAGCGTGCATCACTGCGGTCGCGACTGGGTCGGCCCCGAGGGTCAGCCCGCCGACGGCGGCGAAATCCCAATCAGCGGTGAGCTCACGGACCAGGCGGCCGATCAACGGACCCGCTTCATGCTGCAGCGTGGCGCGCCGCAGGTCGACGTAGTAGTCGGCCTCGCGCCCGCTGGACAGAGTGACCCTGCCGTGCACGACTGCGAGTTCACGCACCAGCGCGGCGAGCCGGTCGCGGTCGGCGCTCACCGTCGGCTTCCCGGAACCGGGCCGGAGGGACGGGCGAATGCGCCGGATGCACGGTTGGGCACCGGCTGGCCGGGGTCGCGCGGCGTGGGGGGTGCCGTTCGTCCGAGGCCCTCGGGCGGGAGCACGCGCAACAGGTCCCGGAACTGTCGGGCGGCCTCGAGCGCCTCATCGATGTCATCCGCATCCTCGGTGGGCGGCATCGCGGCGAGCGTCCACGAACCCTCGTTCCACAGGGTCTCCACGAACGCGGGCACCTGTTCCGCCAGAGTCACCATCCGGCGGTCGCAGACGCGTCGGGCGATGTCGGTGTTGTTGGTGTAGAGGACACGAGGCCCGAGCGCGCCGAGGGCATCCATTCCGGGTTCGTGTGGCGGGGGCACCTCGGCGCCGCGCAGGTCCAGCAGCACGCCCGACGAACCATCGCGCGCGACCGCGACGACCGTCGCTATGTTCTGCAGGTCGAAGACATAGGCACTGTCGCCGAAGTACGTGCCGTGGGCGGCGTCGACGATCGCTCCCCGGTCCGGGCCGGCCATAGCGCCACGGTGCCACTTGGCTCGAAGTGACGGATCTGCCGCCCGGTACACGAACTCGCGTTCGGCCGCCCAGGCCGAGCGCTCCTTGTGTACGTCGGGCGTGTGGGTGCGCTCGTACCAGATCAGCACCGCGGCAGCCGCGGCGAACAGCACAGCGAGGACGAAGTAGAGGATGTACATCGGAGCCCAGCCTAGCGATGAGGAGGGACGGCTGACGGCAGACACCCGGGAAGCCGACGAAGAGGACGGACGAAGCGACCGAGAATCGCTGCGGTCAGGGACCGCCCGCGTCCGGGCTGGCCACAGAGATCTGCCCGGAGAAGATCGCGAGTGCAGTGTGTCCGTCAGCGCTGACCTCGATGATCACCACATCGCCGATACTGAGGTCCGCGAGACTGTCGCCGTGGGTCGTGGTCACCTGAGTCCCACGCGTGGTCTTGAGCACCGCACTGATACCGCCGGGGCGAGGCATGACCCAGATCCGGCCCGGCGCGATCCGGGAGATACTGCCGACCACCTCGCGCCCGGGAGTGATGGCTACGTCGCGCACAGGTGCGCTGACCGCGTTGCCGTCGTCGTGGACGGTCTCGGATTGCGTCGACTGGCGGGGTTGCCCGGACACATGGATCGCCCA
>CAJCHX010000235.1 GCA_903970215.1 Acidobacteriaceae bacterium | reverse complement strand
TCGGCACGTTCGGCTCGTTCATCGGTTTCAGCTTCGCCTTCGGGCAAGTCATGCAGATCAACTACCTGGCAGGTGGCGACACCGCCGCGCAGGCGTCCCTGCACGCCGCCCAGATCGCGTTCATCGGACCACTTCTGGGGTCCATCTCCCGGCCACTTGGCGGGAAGCTCGCCGACCGCATCGGTGGCGGCAAGGTGACGCTGAGCGTGTTCCTGGCGATGATCTTCGCGGCCGGGATCCTGGTCACCGCCGGGGTGCTCGACGACGTCAAGAAGGGTGCCCCCACGGGCGGGCAACTGACCGCTTACATCGTGGGCTTCATCCTGCTGTTCATCCTCTCCGGGACGGGCAACGGCTCGACCTACAAGATGATCCCGTCGATCTTCGAGGCCGCCTCGCGCGCGGTCGACCTGACGAGAAGGCCAGGGCCGATTACTCGAGGGCGATGTCGGGAGCGGTGATCGGCATCGCCGGCGCGATCGGCGGTCTGGGCGGCGTCGCGATCAACCTGGTGCTCCGGTCCTCCTACCTGGCGAACGGCACGGCGACCGCCGCGTTCTGGGCGTTCGGTGGGTTCTATGTGGTGGCGGCGGGCATCACGTGGCAGATCTACGTCCGGACGCCCCACGATGTCCCGACGCTGCAGCCTGCGCCGGCCCCGATTCGTGCCTGACCAGTCCACTAGAATCGAGAGTCGGACTGATGCCGCCCGCTCGCGGCGTCCGGTTCGGGCCCTCGGTGTCGAAGCAGCGGCGCGTGGCGCCGAACTCGTCCCCATCCCTATGGAAAGCGACGGTATGACCAGCCCCGATGCGACCGTGCTCACGGGCTTCACCGTGGCGATCACCGCCTCACGTCGCGCGGACGAGTTCGCCACCATCCTGCGCCGCCGCGGCGCGGAGGTGGTGACGGCCGCCGCGATCAGCATGGTTCCGCTGTCGGACGACGTCCGGCTCCGCGAGATGACGGACGCCGTGATCGCGTCGCCGCCCGACATGCTGATCGCGACGACGGGGATCGGCTTCCGCGGCTGGGTCGAGGCCGCGGAGGGCTGGGGAGTAGCCGAACCCCTGCTCGCTGCGCTGGGCGGCGCGCGAGTGATCTCGCGCGGTCCGAAGGCCACGGGCGCGTTGCGCGCGGCCGGCCTGCGGGAGGAGTGGTCGCCCGTATCCGAATCATCGGAGGAGGTGCTCACGCATCTCACCCACGCGGACCTCGACGGCAAGCGGGTCGCCGTGCAGCTCCACGGCGCCGTCGACGATTGGGATCCGGTGCCGGGGTTCCTCGACACGCTCACCGAGCGCGGAGCCACCGTCGTCGCCGTGCCGGTGTATCGCTGGGAGCCACCCGCCGATCTCGGCGCGCTGGATGCGCTCGTCGAGCGGGTGGCGCTCGGCGGGGTCGACGCGGTCACCTTCACGTCGGCGCCGGCGGTTGCCTCGTTTCTGATGCGCGCCGACGAGCTGCAGCTCACCGACTCGGTCAGATGCGTCCTCCGTACCACGGTGACGCCGTTCTGTGTTGGCCCCGTCACGGCTCGCCCGCTGGAACGGATCGGCGTGACGTCGGTGCTGCCCGATCGCATGCGCCTGGGTGCGCTGGCCAGGGTGATCGCCGACGAGCTGCCGCGGCGCAATCCCGACCTCGCGGTCGCCGGTCACACGCTCGGCGTGCACGCGACGTGTGCGGTGGTCGACGGTCAGATCCGCGACCTGTCGCCGAATTCGCTGACCCTGCTCAAGCTCCTGGCCCGCGAGCCGGGCGCCGTGGTCGTCCGCGATGTGCTGCTCGAGGCGCTCGGCGGTGACGACCCGCACGTGGTCGAGGCCGCGGTCGCTCGGCTACGCTCGGCACTCGGTGCCAAAGAACTGATCGCCACCGTCGTCAAACGTGGCTACCGGCTGGCGGTCGACTTCATGCCGGACGACCTGGGAGCGGAGACCTCATGACAACCCTCCTGGTCGCGCACGGCACCCGTAACAGCCACGGCGTCGCCATGATCGGTGACCTCGCCGACGCGATGTCGGATGTGCTCGACGAGCCGGTGCGGGTGGCCTTCGTCGACGTCCTGGGCCCCACGCCGGACGAGGTACTGCGTGGCCTCGACCACGAGCCGACCGTGCTGGTGCCCGCGTTCCTGTCCAGCGGCTACCACGTGCGTTCCGACATTCCCCGCCACGTCGAGTCCTCCGGCCACCGTGCGGTGACGGTGACCGCCGCGCTCGGGCCGTCGCCCGAACTGGTCCGCGCGATGCTGGACCGGCTGCTCGACGGCGGCTGGCGGCCGGGCGATCACGTGGTGCTGGCGGCCGCCGGTACCCGTGACGTGCACGCCCAGGGCGAGATCCACATCGCGGCGGCGATGCTGTCGGCGCTGGTCGGGCACCGCGTATCGATCGGGTTCGCTGCCCCGTGCCGGGACGGCTCGGGCTATCCGCCCGTCCGCGAGGTGGTAGACGAGGCCCGGCGACGTGGCGCGCGCCGCGTCGCGGTGGCGTCCTATCTGTTGGCGGACGGACTGTTTCAAGCCCGCCTACACGAGGCCGGAGCCGACGTGGTCGGTGCGCCGCTGAGTCTGCATCCCGCGGTGGTGCGACTCGCGATCAGCCGCCGCCGCCGCGCCGCGCTGGTCACCTCGGCCCGCAACTGACGGCCTCTTCGACCTAGCTGATTCGAGATCCCGCTGAGGCTTCCGGCGGCAACTCCCTACCCGCGGACTGAACCACCCGACCGGCGCTCACGCAGGCGCCCGAGGGCGGCGGTAACCGAACCGGATGTCCGACGAGTTCGCCACGAATACGGTCCGGTCCAGCGTGATCCGAGTGTCGTACACCGGGATGTACACGCCCTCGGCGTCCAGACACCGGCCGTCGAGCAGGCTGAACGCCTGTTTCTTGAGCGGCGACTGCACCACGGGGAAGCCGCCGCGGTCGCCGACGATGCCGCGGGACAGCACCGCGGCCCGCCCGATCGGGTCGATGTTGCCCACTGCGCGGATGGTGTCGTCGGCCAATCGGAAAAGTGCGACCTGCGAGCCGTCGGGCAACAGCACGGCGACCCCCCGCAGTGGATCGAGCCGTGCGTACGGGCATGCTGCGGTCCAGTCGTTGGTCCAGCGACGCAGGTCGAACGAGGTGGTCATGTCGGATCTCCTTGGGAGCGAGAGGTTTCGGCTGCGACGATGATCGAAAGGGGACGCTCATCGAAGGGCGTGCTCATCGGGGGGGTGTGCTCATCGAGGCACCACCGGGGTCCCGATCAATACCGGGATCTTGCGCCCGTTCTTCTCGGTGAACTCCACGGTCGGATCCGGTGCGCCGGGCGCGTTCACGAACGACACGAACCGAGCCAGCTTGTCGGGATCGTCGAGCACGCCCTTCCACTCGCAGGAGTAGCCGGCCACGTGCCGCTCCATCGCCGCCTCGAACTCATCGGCCAGGCCCAACGAGTCCTCGACCACCACCTCGCGGAGCCGGTCCAGGCCGCCGTCGAGCCCCTCGACCCACGGTGCGGTGCGCTGTAATCGGTCGGCAGTGCGGATGTAGTACATCAGGAAGCGGTCGATGTAGCGGACCAGCGTCTTCCCATCGAGGTCGGCTGCGAGCAGCTGCGCGTGCTTGGGAGTCATGCCGCCGTTGCCGCCGACGTACAGGTTCCAGCCCGACTCGGTGGCGATCACGCCCACGTCCTTGGCGCGCGCTTCGGCGCATTCGCGAGCGCATCCGGAGACACCCATCTTGAGCTTGTGCGGCGACCGCAGGCCGCGGTAGCGCAGCTCCAAGTCGATCGCCATCTGCACCGAGTCCTGCTGGCCGTAGCGGCACCAGTCGGTACCCACGCAGCTCTTCACAGTGCGCAGCGACTTCCCGTATGCCTGGCCGGATTCCATCCCGCCCTCCACCAGGCGACGCCAGATCTCCGGTAGTTGGTCGACGGTGGCACCGAACATGTCGATCCGCTGCCCGCCGGTGATCTTGGTGTACAGCCCGAAGTCGCGGGCGATCTCGCCGATCAGGATCAACTGCTCCGGCGTGATGTCGCCGCCGGGGACGCGTGGCACCACCGAGTACGTGCGGTTGCGCTGGATGTTGGCCAGGAAGTGGTCGTTGCTGTCCTGCAGTGACGCCTGCTCGCCGTCGAGGATGTGATCAGAACTGGTGGATGCCAGGATCGATGCCACGGTCGGCTTGCAGATGTCGCAGCCGGTGCCGGTTCCGTACCGTCCGATCAATCCGGAGAACGTCCGGACGCCGCTCGCTCGGACGATCTCGAACAGCTCCGCGCGGGACTGGGAGAAGTGCTCGCACAACGACTTCGACACCTCGACGCCCTCGGCGGCGAGCAGCTGCGACAGCAGCGGCACACACGAACCGCACGACGTGCCGGCGCCGGTGCAGCCCTTGAGCTCTGCGACCGTGCACGATCCGTCGGCTATCGCCGCGCACAACGTGGCTTTGGATACGTCGTTGCAGGAGCAGATCTGGGCCTCGCCCGGCAGTGCGCCCACGCCGATCGACGCACCGCCGGCCGATCCCTTCGGCGCGATGAGACTCACCGGGTCACCCGGCAGGCTGGAGCCGACCAACGGGCGCAGCACCCCGTAGCTCGACGCGTCGCCCACCAGGATGCCGCCCAGCAACGTCTTGGCGTCGTCGGACAACACCAGCTTGGAGTAGGTGCCGCCGATGGGATCGGACACCACCACATCCAGTGCGCCGGGGGTGGTGCCCATTGCGTCGTCGAAACTGGCGACGTCCACGCCGAGCAGCTTGAGTTTGGTGGACAGATCGGCGCCGGGGAATTCGGCGTCGCCGTCGAGCAGCCGGTCCGCTGCTACCTCCGCGGTGGCGTACCCAGGGCCGACGAGGCCGTAACAGCGGCCCTCGATCGCGGCCACCTCGCCGACGGCGAATATCGCGGGATCGCTGGTGACGCATGCCGAGTCGGTGATCACGCCGCCCCGCTCACCGATGTCGAGACCTGCCGCGCGCGCCAGCTCGTCCCGGGGACGCACGCCGGCGGAGAAGACCAGGAGCGCTGCGTCGATCACCTCGTCGTTGCTCAACGTGACCCGCAGGCCGTGGCCGGACTCCTCGATGGCCTTGGTCCCCGCGCCGACGGTCACGTCGATCCCCAGCGCGCGCACCAGGCGTGCCAAGTGCTCGCCCCCCGCCTCGTCGACCTGCAGCGGCATCAACCGCGGCGCGAACTCCACCACGTGTGGTCGAATTCCTATCAGCCGCAACGCGTTCGCCGCCTCGAGTCCCAGCAGGCCGCCGCCCACCACGACGCCCACCGCTCCCGCGTCGACGGCCAGCGCGGCGTCGGCATCGGCGCGGATCGCGTCCAGATCGTCCAGGGTCCGGTACACGTGGCAACCGTGAGAGTCATTGCCGCTCACCGGCGGAACGAACGCGTACGAGCCGGTAGCCAGAACCACGGCGTCGTAGTCGAGCGTGCTGTGGTCGGCCAGAGTCACGCGCCGGGTGGCCCGATCGATCGCGGCCACCTTCGTTCCGAGGCGCAGGTCCACCATCGGATCGCCCGCATAGTCGTTGCCGGACAACGCGAGCTGCGAGCGGTCCCACCCGCCCACATACGCCGACAGCCCGACCCGGTCGTAGGCGGCGTCACTCTCCTCGCCGAACACCACCACGCGCCACGTATCCTCGGCGTCCCTGGCGCGCAGTGCCTCGACGAATCGGTGTCCCACCATGCCGTGCCCGATGACCGCGACCGTGCGTGCGTCCACTTCAAGGCTCCTCTCGCCATTCGTCGACGACGATAGGAGTGCAGTATTGCGGCGGGGCTCGCTGACGATTGCCGCCCGATCACACCTTTCTCACCTCGTGCCAGCGGGACGTGTGAGGGCCTACAAGCGCTCGACGAGTGCACCGTCGGGCGCGTTCGGGGGGATCAGCGCCAGGCCCCGCCGACCGACGAGTGCCGCCAGATGAGCGGTCGGGGCGTGCCTCGGCGCCGTCCAATGCCCGGCTCCGTCGGGCTCGACGGGGGCGATCCGCCAGCGGTTCGCGGCCGGGAACCCCGTGACGACGATGCGCTCGGGTACGGCCGCTGCGGTGCCCGTGAGCCCGTCGATGACCGCGGGCCCCAGCAGAGCCGCACCCGCCACCGCCGCCAGGGGGTTGCCGCCCAGCCCGAGCAACACCCGCGCCCCAGGCAGCGTCGCCACCAGCAGCGACCCGCCGGGGCGTACGTCGACGCCGTCCACTACGACGGTGCCTCCTGCCCGGGCGATCGCGCCGCGCAGGTGGTCGGCCACGCCGCGACCGGTCGCGCCGATCACCACGATCAGGTCGGAGGTCCCGCGCAGGGCGCCGTCCAGCGCGGCGGGGTCGTCCCTCAAGTGCGCGCCGGCGCTCACCCTGGCGCCTGAGGCCTTGAGGCGGTCGCCGACGGCCCTCGCCGCGGCCTCCGGCAACAACGGCCGGTCGGTATCGAACGGTGTTCCAGAAACGGCGATCTCGTCGCCCGATGTGTGCAACACCGCGCGCACCGGGCCGCGCACCGTCAGCCGCTCCGCGCCCGCCGAGCGGGCCAGGGATGCGACGGCGCGATCGACGCGGGTGCCCGCCGGAACAAGAGCATCGCCCGCGGACCACTCCGACCCGCGCCGCCGCGTGTCGTCCCGCCCGATCGGACCAGATCCGTTCTCACGCACGGTATGTGATCCTCGGTCGTCTCGCGCGATCGCCGCTGCATCAACGGTGACCTCCTCGTCCCGGATCACCCGGTCCGCTCCTTCGGGCAGCCGCGCGCCGGTGGCTATCCGGCGGGCGTGCCCGGATGTGAGTGCGTCGCCGTACTTTCCAGCGGCCACCGGTATCCCATCCGACATCCACGGACCAGCCCCGGCCACGGCCCAACCGTCCATCGCTGACGCGTCGAACGGGGGGAATGGTGTTGCGGCGACCAGGGGAGCGGCCAGCGTGGCGCCCACGGCGTCGTCGGCACCCAGGTCATGCGGGGGGAGCGGCGCGGCGGCGCGGCGCACGGCCGCGCGGGCACCGTCGGGCTGTGCCCGCTCGCGGGCTGTGTCTGCTTGTGCCCGCTCGCGGGCGGCGGCGAGTTCTCGAGGCGTGTCCACGTCGGCCACGCCGCCCACCGCGGCGGTCACGGCGCCGTCGGGGATGAGGTCCCGCGCACGGACCGCGCCGCCGGCCAGTGCGCGGCGCAGAGCATCGGCGTCCCAGACCGCGGTGAGGTATTGCGCCCGGCCCGCATCGTCGACGGCGAGCGCCACAGGCGCGTCCCCGCGGGCCGCCACCAACGCCGACACCGCATCGACGGTGATGTACGGCAGGTCGCACGCGAGGACCAGCACGTCGGCGGGACCGTCCGGCAGTGCGGC
>CAJCHX010000234.1 GCA_903970215.1 Acidobacteriaceae bacterium | reverse complement strand
CCCCCGGGGCCGCTCGTGGAAGGAGGGCATCTGCGAGGCGTTCGGCGAGCCCTCGCCTGGGCGCCTCTGGAAGCAGCTCCTCGGGCGGGTCACGACCTACGCCGACCTCGAACCCAGCCTCGTCGGCGCCGTCGAGTCCCTGATCGACTTCGTCACCGTCGGCGCCTGACGGCGACGTCGCCCGTCATGCGGCCGGTAGTCGGTCCCGCGCTCCGCGCGCTGGGCGCGGATCTCGGCGGTCAGCCGCTCGTACTTCAGGCGGCGCCCGTGTCGCGAGCTCGAGCGCACGGGCCTTCTCCGCCGGCGAGAGCTCGTAGACAGGGTGGGGGAAAGGCTCCAACTGCCCCCAGGCGGCCCGGCAGGGCGGCGTCCTCGGAGTCGAACCGCTCCCGGGACTCGAGCTCGGAGCGTGGATCGATCCTGCACGAGCTACGACTCGGCGATGTGAAGCGCAGCGCGTACGCCCTCGACGTAGAGGCTCGGCTGTTCCCAGGCGGCGAAGTGACCGCCGGTGTCGTAGTCGATCCATGCACGGACATCGAGGAAGCGCTCGGCCAGCGCGCGGGGTACCGGTTTGATGTCTCGCGCGAACAGGGTCATCACGGCCGGGGCCGGGACCTCGTCGACCGGGTCGGGCCGCTCGACGTAGCTGCTCATCGAGGTGCCGATCGTGTCCGTGACCCAGTAGGCGGTCAACCAGGTGAGCAGGTCCTCCCGGGGAAACACCGATTCGACATCGCCGCCGCAGTCGCTCCAGCTGCGCAGTTTCTCGACCATCCACGCAGCGAGGCCCGCAGGCGAGTCCCCGAGGCCTGGGGCCAGCGAATTGGGCTTGGTCGACTGCTCGGCGATGTAGCCGCCCTCGCTCATCTGCCAGTCGCGTGCGGAACGCAGGGCCCGGCGTTCGGGTTCGGTGACCAGCGCGGGATCGATCGCGGGGAGATGGCGGGGGGAGAGGTTGGTGAGGTGCAGCGCGGACACACGCTCGGGGTGGGCGGCCGCGAGCTGCTCGGCGACATCGCCGCCGACGTCGCCGCCCGAGAGGACGTACCGGTCGTAGCCGAGGCCCGCCAGCGCGTCAGCGAGGATCTGAGCCATCCGTGTCACCGACATCCCGATGCCCACCGGCTCGATGGAGAACGGAAATCCGGGCAGGGCAGGCACGACCACGGTGACGTCCTGCAGCAGCGTAAGCACGCGCTCGAAGCGCAGAATCGAGTCGGGCCAGCCGTGGAGCAGCACCACAACCGGCGCGGAGGGGTCCGTGGCTCGCTGGTGAATGACGCGCAACCGGTCGGATCCCTCGCCGGCCAGTGCCCACGGATAGGCGCGGATGCGCCGCTCCTGGGGACGCCAATCGTAGGTGCGGCCCCACGTGTCGACCAGCTCGGCGAGGTACCGGGCGTCGGTTCCGCGTGTCCACTCGACCCCCTCCGGGAGACCGACGTGGCGGGTCCTGTGCAGTCGCTCGCGGAGGTCGTCGAGCACTGCCTGTTCGACTTCGTCCGGGGCGTCCGCAGAGGGATGGGGGCGGGGCGACCGGTAGCTCATGTGTACAGCAGGATACATATGTGATCGAACGAGCACAACGGGTATCGTGGCCTCGTGGTCAGGTCAGAGCAGGCAGTGGCGCCGCGGCCACGCAACGCTGCGAGCACGCGGGAGACGATCCTGCTGGAGGCCCGGCGGCACTTCGCCCGCAGTGGCTACAACGCGACCAAGCTCCGCACGATCGCGACGCAGGCGGACGTCTCGCCGAACCTCATCACGCGGTACTTCGGCGGGAAGGATGGTCTGTTCCGGGCGGC
>CAJCHX010000233.1 GCA_903970215.1 Acidobacteriaceae bacterium | reverse complement strand
CGGTTGTCGGTGAGGCACTCGATCAGCACCGCCACGCCGCTGGGTCCATAGCCCTCGTACATGATGGTCTGCCAGTCGGCGCCGCCGCCCTCCTCGCCCCCGCCGCGCTTGCGGGCGCGTTCGATGTTGTCATTGGGGACCGAGTTCTTCTTGGCCTTCTGGATCGCGTCGTAGAGGGTGGGGTTGCCCTCGGGGTCACCACCACCGGTGCGTGCCGCCACCTCGATGTTCTTGATCAGCTTCGCGAAGAGTTTGCCGCGCTTCGCGTCGATCGCAGCCTTCTTGTGCTTGGTGGTAGCCCATTTGGAATGGCCGCTCATCGGTCCTCACGATCCCTTCGTCCACGTACAACCCTGCAAGTTTACGTGAACGCCTTCTCGAGGTCGGTCAACGCGTCCTCGAGATGATGGATCAACCGCTGCACGTGCGGCACCGACTGACGGCAGGCCACGATCCCGAACTCCAGGTGGCGATAGTTGGTCGAGATGGTGATGTTCATCGCCTGCCCGTCGAGCGCGATCGAGGCCGGGTAGATGCCGTCCAGTCGGGCCCCGTTCCAGTACATGGGCGACTTGGGGCCGGGCACGTTGGAGATCACCAGGTTGAACGGCGGCTTGGTGTGGCTTACGAAGCCGGGGATCGGGCTGAGCGCCAGCCCGGCGATGTTCGCGGCGCTCATCGCGAGGATCTGCAGCGGCGAGAGCTCCCCCATCACCCGACGTGCCGCCCGCACCGAGTTGTGCACCGCCTCGAGCCGCGACGTCGGGTCGGCGAGGTCGGTCCCCAGGGTCGCGATAATCGCCCCCACGGCGTTCGCCGAGTCGACGTCGTCGGACTTGCGCAGCGACACCGGCACCATCGCGGTGAGCGTCTTGTCCGGCAGCGCGCCGAGTTCGAGCAGGTAGGCCCGCAGTGCGCCCCCGCACATCGCCAGCACGACGTCGTTCACGGTCACGTCCGCCTGGGCTCGGATGGCGTCGATCCGGTCCAGCGAGTACGACTGCGCGACGAACCGGCGCGCGCCCCCGATCGGCACGTTGAAGATCGTGTCGGGCGCCTGGAAGGGCGCCATGTAGTCGTGGTCGCGCAGCACGCTGCCCACCACTTTCAGCGACGCCGGCAGCATGCCGACCACTTCCCCCGTCAACCCGCCGACCTGCCTGACCGCGTCGATCGGATCGAAGGGCAACAGGCCGCCGAACTTCGCCGCCGCCGGCGGTGTCGACCGCCTCCGACGCCCGAGTCCGGGCTGCCACACCACGCGCCCCTCGCGATCGGCCGGGTCATCCGACAGCGCGAGAGTCATATAGCGCAGCGCCGACACCCCGTCGACAAGCGAGTGATGCACCTTGCTGTACATCGCGATCCGCCCGTCGCCCAATCCCTCGACGACGTGCACCTCCCACATCGGGCGGTGCCGATCGAGCAGCGTCTCGTGCCAGAGCGACACCTGCTGGAACAGTTCACGGATCCGCCCCGGCTGGGGCAGCGCGGAGTGCCGCACATGATATTCGAGGTCGAGCTCGTTGACGGACGTCCACCAGGTGTTACCCATGATTCCGACGGGATCGGCCGGCCGCCGGCCGAACCGCTCGCTGACCTCGTGGTGCCCGCGCATCGTCTCGACCGCCCGACGCGCGAAGTCCGGGCCGGCATCCTCCGGTGGTACGAACAGCTGCAGGCCGCCCACGTGCATCGGATGTTCCCGCGACTCTGCGATAAGGAACATCGAATCCGTCACCGGCATGTAGCTCATCTAGCCCGCTCCTCGCACCGTCATTCGACTCTTCTGCTCAGTGTCGTACCCGTGATGCCGCGCCCGCGGCAGGTTGGAGTATCCGCGGGCAGGATCACACCGCGACGTCGCGCACCAACCGCACGAAATAGTCGTGCATCCGCAGATCCCCGGTCACTTCGGGGTGGAACGACGTGGCGACGGCGTTGCCCTGCCGTACCGCGACGATGGTGCCGGCGGTCGACCCGTCGGCCACCTTCTGTGGTCGCACCCGCGCCAGAATGTCGACCTCCGGCGCGACCTCCTCGACCCACGGCGCGCGGATGAAGACCGCCCGCATCGGGCCGCCCGGCACGCCCGCGACGTCCAGATCCGTCTCGAACGAATCCACCTGGCGACCGAAAGCATTGCGCCGCACGGTCATATCGATCGTCCCCAGACTTCGGGCGTCGGATCGGGTGTCCAGTACCCGCGACGCCAGCAGGATCATCCCGGCGCACGACCCGTACGCGGGGAGGCCGCCGGCGAGCGCGTCCCGTAGCGGCTCGAACAGGTCGAACACGCCCAGCAGCCGACTCATCGTGGTCGACTCACCGCCTGGCAGCACGATCCCGTCGACCCGCGCCAGGTCGGCTGCCGTTCGCACTGGTGCCGACTCGGCCCCGACTGCGGCGAGCGCCTGCCGGTGCTCCCGCACGTCGCCCTGCAACGCCAACACCCCGATCCGCACAGTCATCCACGCAGCTTAGAGGTCGTACGACGCCGGTCGGACCACCCCTCACTCCGGCGGGAACCGCATGAGGCCTTCCTGGATCACGACGGCCGCGAGAACCCCGTCGCGCGTGAAGATCCGGCCCGCGGTGAGCGCGCGGCCGCCACCCGCAGACGGGGACCGCTGGTCGTACAGCAGCCATTCGTCCGCGCGGAACGGCCGCAGGAACCACATCGCGTGGTCCAGCGACGCGGTCTGCGTCTCCACGCCCGGGTGTCGCACCCGCGCCGAGGTGAGCAACGTCATATCACTCATGTACGCCAGCGAACTCACGTGCACCTGGTAGTCGTCGGAAAGCGGACCCCGGTGCCGGAACCACACCTGCTGATGCACCGCCTGCCCAGGCGGCTGGAAGGTCTTGTCCTGCGGGACGATCCGAATATCCCAGTCGGACCACTCGTCCACCAGCAGCCGGATGTCGGGCGACGGCGCGGCGGGCGATCCGGGCGGCACGTCGCGGGGATCGGGCACGTCCTCCGGCGGTACCGCCGCGGGCATCTCATCGGCGTGCTCTATCCCCTCCTGGGGCAACTGGAACGAGGCCGACATCGAGAAGATGGCCTCCCCGTCCTGCACGCCGGTCACCCGCCGGGTGCAGAACGACCGTCCGTCCCGGATCCGGTCCACCAGGAACACAGTGTCTTTGGCGGTGTTCCCCGGCCGCAGGAAGTACCCGTGCAGAGAGTGCACGACGAACGTCTCGTCGACAGTGCTGATCGCGGAGCGAAGCGCTTGGCCCGCCACTTGGCCGCCGAACGTGCGCACGAGGATCGACGGCGCGTGAATCCCCCGGAAGATGTCGCGATCGATCTGCTCGAGCTTCAGCAAGTCTTCGATGTCAGCCACGGCTGGCTACTGTACCGGGGGCGATGTGCTGCCGGACCTACTCGACGGGCCCGGTGGGATAGGTCGTGACGTCCACCACGACGACGGTCACGTTGTCCCGTCCGCCGGCGTTGAGTGCCGCGGAGATCAACTGCTCTGCGCATTCGTCGATCGGGGCATCGCTGTCGAGGATGGCCACGATCTCGTCGTCGGTGAGCTCACCGTTGAGGCCGTCAGAACACACCAGCAGCTTCTCGTTGGGCTGCGTGGGGACGATCCAGAAGTCTGCGTCGGGCTCCATGCCGGCGCCCAGGGCGCGGGTTATCACGTTGCGCCGCGGGTCGGTACGGGCCTGCTCGGGACTGAGGTAACCACCAGTCACCAACTCCTGCACCTGCGAGTGGTCCACCGTCAGCTGCTCGAAATAACCGCCCGCCAGGCGGTAGGTGCGAGAGTCGCCGATGTTGACCACCAGCCAGTGCGGCACCCCTTCGTAGGTCGTCAACACGACCCCGGTGACCGTCGTCCCCGCCCGCTTGCCGGAGTCCGAGTCGATCCCCTCGATCGTCGCGTGCGCGCTGCGCAGCCTGTCGACCACGGCTTCCATCACGGCCTGAGCGTCTTCAGGCTCGGGTCCGAAGACCTCGGCGAGAGCCTCCAGCGCGGCGGCACTGGCCACCTCACCGCGATCGTGACCACCCATTCCGTCGGCCAGGAGGAACAGGCCGGGGCCGGTCAGCGCACCGTCCTCGTTGGTCATCCGGACGCGCCCCGGGTTACTGATGGCGACCCACTTCATCGACACGCCGCCGACCGTGCCGTAGTTCACCCCGGAGCGCGCCGACCCGTCTCCCCCAGTGGCGTCCACCGTCATCCGAGCACCTTGAAGCTCCGTTGTCCGATGTGCACGACGCTGCCCTTCTCCACGACGTAACGCTCACCTGGGGTCAGCTCGGTCCAGGTGTCGCGATAGGAGATCGCGGAACCGTTGGTCGAGCCCACATCCTCGACCCACAATTCGTTGCGGGTAATGCCGAATCTTAGGTGAGTCTTGGACACCGACGCGGTGTCATCGACCAATACGTGCTTGATCAGCGCGGCCCCGTCGACGCCCGGCGGGATGACCGGCTCGCGCCCGATGATGCCGTCGCCCGACACGTCGAGAGAGTGGCCGTCGTCGAACCGCAGGACGACTGGTGCGCCGCCGGCGGAGAACGTACGTGCGTACGCCTCGCCGGTCCGCTGCTGGGCTGCTGGAGCAGGTGGCTGCTGGGGCGCTTGACGGGTGGACCGTGCCGGTGGCGGCACCTGGGCCTGACGCGGCAGCGGCGGCTGCGGGGCCTGGGGGTACGCGGCCGGAGGTTGCGAAGCCGGCTGCGGGGCCTGGGAGTAGGGGGCCGACGACCGCGGCGCCGGCGGATGCGAGACCGACCGCAGCGGCGAGCGAGCGGGCGGCATCGTGGGTGCTTGCGGCGGCAGGGGCGGCGCCTGACGAGGAGGCTGCGTGACCTGCGGAGGTGGGACGGGGCGCTCGAACCCGGCCGGCCGTGCGACAGGCGATGCCGCGTCGGCCTCGTCGGCCGGCGGGGGACCGAACCGGGGCGCGGAGGCGGCGCCGGCCGGAAGGATCGGAGGCTCGAGCCGATCCCGGCTGGGCTCGTCGCCCGGCAGGGGGGTGGGGATGCGCTGGAGCGTCTGGTCGTCGGGCGACGACGGTGCTCCCGCATCGGTCACCGACTCCGCCGTCGGCGCACCGAACGGCGTCTTGTCCGCGCCAGAGCGCGTCGCCGTGCTGGACACCGACTCGGTGGCATCCACCACGAGCGTGTGCGAGACCTTCTCGTGCAGGCCGCGCCGGAACCGGGTCTTGTCCGCGAGAACGGTCCACGCCGGCAGGTACACGATGACCGACAGCACGTCGAAGACGATCGACCGGATCGCGGCTTTCGGGTAACCGGGCGCGGCCGCCGTCTCGGCGTCGACCACACGGAGCTGCGCGAGGTGCTTGCCCGGGCTCGCACCCCAGGCGCCGTGCATCACGATGGACGCCAACAGGGCCACCACTGCGCCGACGGCCAGGAACACCCAGCCCAGCTTCAGGTCGGCGAGCACGTCGACGATCAGCGCGATCGCGACGACCGTCGCCACCACGCAGAGATCCGCGATGTAGGCGAGCACGCGGAGCACCGCCGGCGCGGCGGTGGCCTCGACGTGCACGCCGTCCTGGCCGGTCTGCAGGACGTGGCTCTCGTCGGTCGCCGTCGCATCCGGCGAAGCCGTTGCCTGGTCTGACATGGTGTGCCTAGCTCCCCTGGTCGCAGGCAGGCCCGGGCCCGCCGAGTATCGCTGTCGACGCTATAACGAATCGCCCGCCACAGGCTGGCGACATGCCGTCACCAGCCGCGCTCCGCCAACCGATGGCTCACCGGCAGGTCGTCGACATTGATCCCGACCATCGCCTCGCCGAGGCCCCGCGAGACCTGGGCCAGCTTGTCCGGGTCGTCGTAGAAGGTGGTGGCGGCAACGATCGCGGCCGCCCGCTGAGCCGGGTTACCCGACTTGAAGATGCCCGAGCCCACGAACACGCCCTCGGCGCCGAGCTGCATCATCATGGCCGCGTCCGCCGGGGTGGCGATGCCACCCGCGGTGAACAGGGTGACCGGCAGCTTGCCCGCCTTGGCCACCTCGACGACCAGGTCGTACGGCGCTTGCAGTTCCTTGGCCGCAACGTACAACTCGTCCTCCGGCAGCGACGTGAGCCGGCGGATCTCGTCGCGGATCTTCCGCATGTGCGTGGTCGCATTCGACACGTCGCCGGTGCCCGCCTCGCCCTTGCTGCGGATCATCGCCGCACCCTCGGTGATCCGGCGGAGCGCCTCACCCAGGTTGGTCGCGCCACACACGAACGGCACGGTGAACGCGAACTTGTCGATGTGGTTCGCGTAGTCCGCGGGCGTGAGCACCTCGGACTCGTCGATGTAGTCGACGCCGAGGGCCTGCAGGATCTGAGCCTCCACGAAGTGGCCGATACGGGCCTTCGCCATCACCGGGATCGAGACCGCCGCGATGATGCCGTCGATCATGTCGGGGTCGCTCATCCGAGAAACGCCACCCTGGGCACGAATGTCCGCCGGGACACGTTCGAGCGCCATGACGGCCACTGCGCCCGCGTCCTCTGCGATCTTCGCCTGCTCAGGCGTGACCACATCCATGATCACACCGCCCTTGAGCATCTCCGCCATGCCGCGCTTGACGCGCGCAGTGCCGGTGACCGGTGCGGCCCCGGTCGCAACGCCCGATGCGTGCAGGCTCGGCGCTGCGGTCTGGGTTTCGGTGCTCACGGATGTTCTCCTGTAGTCGCTTCAATAATGCTCCGGCATCCAGCTGAATGCCTTCAGCCTCCCAGTAAACCCGATCCGGGACATGAAGCCGAAAACAGGTGCACATCAGGCACGGCTGATCAAACAGCGCCACGGATGCCCCTGCCACCGGTCATTGCGGCCAGACGGAGGCGACCGGTTCCGCTAGTTCGACGCCATCGGGACCGCTCACGACCAGCCCCGAAGACGGGTCGACCCGATACGTGTAGGTGGAGCCGCCCGAGCTGTTGGTCGCTACGAATCCGTCGCCACTGCGGACCGCCGGGAGGCTGATTCCCGAGACATCATCGACGTGCGCTCCGTGATACACGTAGCCACCCCCGGATGAGCAGATCGCCACGAAGGACCCGCCCTTGGCGCCACTCGTGCGCATCACCAACACCAGCTGTTCGCCGCCCGCACATCGAGCCGGGCTGCCGACGAAGCCGAATTGATCCGTACCCGGCACCGTGGGTGTCTGGGCGACGGGCGTCACGGCGGCGGCTGTGTCCGTGTCCGTCTCTGTGGTGGTTCCCGCCACCGTCACCGTTGCCTCCGGCGCCGCAGCCGGCACCGCCGGTGTGGTCTGTGTCTTGGTACCGAAGGACAGCCATAGGTAGCCGAGGGCCGCAACAAGCAGCACCGCCACGAGCGCCAGCAGCGCCGCCAACACACCTGCGCCGCCACGGCGAGCAGGCCGGACTGCGGGCGGCGGATCGGGAGTGAATACCGGGGAGGAGACGGGCGGCGGCGTCTGCGGTCCCGAGATCATCGTCGGCTCGTAGCGCTGCCCGGGGGCCGCCTGTCGGATACGGGTCGACTGCTCGTGGGGCCCGTTCGTGGGCGTCGACGGTGCCGACGCGAGCGCAGCGGAGAAGGCCGCCGCAAAGTCGGCACCGCTCTGATAGCGATCGTCCGGCCGCTTGGCCAGCGCGATACGGAAGACCTCCGCCAGGTCATGCGGCAGCCCGGGAACCCGCTGCGCCGGATCCGGCGGCGGCGCGGTCAGGTGCGCCATCATGACGGCGCTCGGACTACGCCCCGGGTACGGCGTGGTTCCCGTGAGCAGCTCGAAAGCCATGCACGCCAGCGAGTACAGATCCGACCGGTTGTCAGCCGGCTGCCCCTCGAACCCTTCGGGTGAGAGATAAGCCATAGTGCCGATCGCGACACCGGTGCCGGTCAGGGACCCGGCATCGTCATGGGTCTTCGCGATACCGAAGTCGGCCAGCTTCACCGTCCCGAGGCGACCACTACGAAATGCGAGGAGGACGTTCGCGGGCTTGATATCTCGGTGAGTGAGCCCGCGGTCCTCCCACGCCGTGTCGAGCGCAGAACCCACCTTCTCGACCACATCCGCAACCACTTCGGGGCGAAGGCGCCCGTGTTCGCGCAGAACCTTCGCGGCGTCCGCACCGTCGACGTACTCCATCGCGAGCCACAGACGACCCTCGTGCTCACCGCGGTCGTGGATCATCACGATGTTCGGGTGATGCAGCCCAGCGAGGACGTCGGCCTCGCGCCGGAACCGAGCCGCGAATTGTTCGTCACCGCTGAACTGCGGTGCCAGCAACTTGATCGCGTCTCGCCGTGGGAGTCGCGGATGTTCGACCAGGTAAACCTCGCCCATCCCACCCGAGCCCAGCTTGCGCACGACGCGGTACTCCCCGATGTACTGCGGTTCCATCGCCGCCCCCTTTTCACAGTCGTCCGCTTTTTCACAGTCGTCCGCTGTCGACGCCGCAGTTGTCACTTTCGCACCGGTGGTGCTCAGAATTCGACCGGACAGCGTGCGGTTCGCGCTCCGCCCGCGATCTCCGTCACCAGATTCTGCGCGTCGCGCCGGATCTGCGCGGGTAATGCGCCGGCATCGGCTGCGGATGGAGCCACGGCCTCGTCGCGCCACCCGCGGAAGCACGCGGGGTTGACCGGACCTACCTTGCGGAGTAGCTAACGGATCTCGCTGAGCGTCACTGTCGCGTTTGCGGCAAGGGCGGCGCGCGCCTCGTCCAGCCGATCGGCGAGGTCGGCGGGGAACACGGGACGGTCGGCGACCAGGGCACGGATGTCGTCGGCGGTGCACCAGCGGAACTCGTCGACCATCTCGGCCTCGATCCGGCCGAGACTGGTCGGGTTCGGGGTGAACCGGTCGGTCGCGGCCACGAAGAAGTACTCCAGCGAGTCGAACCGCTGACCGGCGAAGGTGAACACCGACTGCCGGCGGAACACCGGCCCACGCAACTCGTGCACCGGCACGGTCAGCCCGGTCTCCTCGTGCACCTCACGCACCGCGGCATCGGCCAAGTCCTCACCGTCGTCGACGCCGCCGCCGACGGTGAACCAGAACCCGCGCGGGTCGGGTAACTGCGGGTCGTGCCCACGGATCAGCAGCACTGCACCGGCTGCGTCGAGCAGCAGCACACGCGCCGAGACCCGCGGCCGCGCGCCGGGGGCGGGCAGGTCCACCGCGCCCCCGCGGTCGACGATGTCGAAGAACACGGGCATCGGCGCCGTCCCGCCCAGGTGCAGCCAACGCACGAACCTCCGGCCCCGCAGCGTCCGGGTATCGCGAACAGCGTCATTGTGGAATCTGCGCGCGATCATCACCCGCGCGTCCGCGTCGGCCAACTCGGCGACCAGCGCCGAAGGGAGGGCGTCGACGCCGAGCCCGGTCAGCGCAGCGGACAGCCTGTTCTCCCGTTGCTCCCGCTCGGAACGGGCGGCGGCTTCGGCGCGGTCGGCGAACCCCCGCAACCGCTCACCGCGATCGTGCGGCAGCTGTACGGCAACGGTCCGTGCGACCGCAGCCCGGCGCGCGAGCGCCGATTCGAGCGCCTGCCAAGAGAGGTCGGTACGCACGTGGAGCCGGTCAAGACGGTGCGCGGTCTGGTACGCGGTCAGCGCGACGGCGATCACCAGCAGCAGGATCAGACCGACGACGATGACGGTGGTCGCGGTGAAGCTAATCATCGACGGTCACCACCACTCCGGGCACAGCGACGGCCTCGTACACCCGGACCACCTGCTGCGCGACCACCGACCAGTCGAACCGG
>CAJCHX010000232.1 GCA_903970215.1 Acidobacteriaceae bacterium | reverse complement strand
CGTGGACGCTTTCGCAGCGGTCATGCCCCCGCCCGGATGGACGCCCGCCGACACCGAGCGCGTGCGGGTCGCGGTCATGGTCAGTGCCGAGCTGGACGGCCCGGAGAAGTAGCCCGGGCCCGAACGACGACGTCCCGCTCCTTTACCGTCACCGACGATCTATCGGTACACGCAGTACTCGCACGACGATGCCGAGCCCGCTGACGGAGATCGCCAGTACGACCAGCCAAGCCTCGAACCACGGGCCCGGCCCGGTCATCCTTCCGAGGGGCAGCGCCGCTGCGTAGCCGGGGTCGAGTCCGGTCTGCGCGAGGACCAGTGCGAAATACGTGGACAGCGTTGCGGCGATTGCAGTCTCGGATCGAAGGAAGGCGGCCGCGACGAGCATCGCTCCCCCCACGATGGCGACGTTGACGACGATCGTCTGCCATTCGACCGGCTCTGGTTGGCCCGACTGAAGGCGCCATGATCCGAATAAGCTCAATCCCACCGCGGCAGCCAGGAGAATCACGGCTTCGCCGAGACGGACCTGTCGGCTTCGCGGAGCGTGGCTGTCGAACGGACCGACGCGAGAACACGCCAGATGGAACAGGCCGGCGTAGGCGAGGATGCACAGGATCTCGACGACCGGCCAAGGGCGTTGTGGAAGGTTCGGCGACATGTAGAGTGGAACGACACGGTCCGCGAGCAGAACCATGACGGCAGCGGTCACCACTAGGACCACGACTCCCAGTGCGGCTCGATGTGCGAGAAACGCCGATCTCATTGCCGAGGCCCTCGTGCGAGGTCGAGGAAGCGTTCATAAGTCAGGGCGCACTGGTGCAGCTCGTGGAATCCACCGCGGATTCCCGCCTGGACCTCCTCTTCGGACAGCACGTTCAGCGGTGCGTCGCCGTACTCGCCCGCGCTCGCTCCACTGAGCCACAGCTCGATATCGGACGAGAGCCGAGCCTGGGAGGTCATCTCTGCGCCGATCTCGCAACGGGTCACACCAGAGAGTGTGTATGCAAGCGCCTGTCCCATGCCGGCTCCACCACCCGGGGTGATCCCGACGATGAGCCCGCCTTTCAGATCGCGCTCAGGCATCGCGTATGCGAGCGACTGGTCGATCAATCTGCCGGGCAGAACCTCACGCGTCGGCACCGGAAAGCGACTTTGCACACGTTCGACGGAGCTCAGGCCCATCGCCAGGTCACGTAGGTGAGCACGATGGAAACAGACAGTCGTACCCTGCACGGTTTGTCGACACACGCTCGTGGGATCCGATTCAAAGGTGTACAACCGGTCGAAACGGCCGACGGACGCGATCACGCCCACAACGATCGTGGCCGTCGCCGCGAAGATCGCCCCCGCGATTTGTCGGCGGGACGCGCCGCGGTCGACGAGGCGATGGGTCACGAACAACAGCGATGTCGATACCGCGACGACGAGCAACAGGCGGTGTGTCGACACCGCGGTGCTCTCGAGCTGCCCCGGCTGCGGGTTCTGCCCGAGCACCGGTCCGACTGCCCACCATTTCTCGCCGAGCCACA
>CAJCHX010000231.1 GCA_903970215.1 Acidobacteriaceae bacterium | reverse complement strand
CTCCACTGGCTGTTCGGAGGTAGGCCGCGGATTCGTAGCGACCGTCGGCCCGCTTATACAAGGTTCCCTCACCCCGGGCACGACGCTTTGTCACGAATCATCTCCGTCGTGCAGGAGGTGATCAACCAGATCAGTGATGGCGCTAGCGGGGACGAATCTCCGGCTGCCGATCTGAATCGTTCGGAGTTGGCGCCGTTGGATGAGCTGGTAGATCGTCGAGCGGCTGACCCTGAGGCGATCGCATGCCTCGGCAACCGTCAGCAGGATCACCTCTGGCTCTCGCGTGGTCGAGGTGGAGTGCGCGCTACTCATCGTCCGAATCCCGCTGATAAGGGTGATCGGATGCTCGCGGGCGTGCCGAGGTGCCTGTGCCTAGCGATCCCGCTCGGCGGCTGGCACCTCAACGCAGGGAGTGGGTCAACGTCGACTGAGCGGGTCAGGCCGAGTTGCGCGAGTCTGACGTGCATCGCTGCCTGGGATACCTCGAATAGGTCAGCTAGCGTCTCGATGGTCTGGGTGCCGCCGAAGTAGGCAGCCTTGATCAGTCGCTTCGGCATCAAAACGCTTGCGGCGAAGTAGTCGGCGACCGTCTCCGCCGCCGGCCGATTGATCGATGCGCGGCTGGGAGCCACCGTGATGCCAGCATGGCCGTGGTCGATGATGTGCTTGTACTCGTGGAGCAGCGTGAAGCGGTGCCTCGTGTCTGGCTCGCCGGCCCGCAGAGTGATGACCCATTGCCGGTGGCGGCTGTCCCAGTCGCTGCAACCGGAAGCAGGCATGTCGAGTTCGTAGTCGATCCCGATGCCGGGCAGGTTGGTGACGATCTCCGTCGAGACCGGTATGTCGAGCGAACCCCGCAGCGTCAGAAGCCGATTGGCTTGCAGTTCGGCCAGACGTAGCGCTTCGTGAAGCCTGAGCCTCCGGTTCGGCAGCAACGCGCGGAGGTTCGCCAGCACGCTGGTTCTCTCGGTGGTGGGGTTGGTAATGTCATGCATGGTGTACCTCCTTTCGGTTAGGTGCTTGTTACTGTTCGTCTTCCCGTTCGATCGGCCCCTGGACGCCGTGTTTGGCGGCGAGTCGGGCGAAGAATGTTTCCAGCTCGTCGACTGCGGTGTCGGGCAGGTCGTAGCGCGCCCGCAGGTACGGCGTGAAGCTCGGGAGTTCGGTTGTGGTGGGGTAGCCGGCCATGGTGAGCACGTCGGCCACGGGCAGGTCGAGGGTGGTGGCGATCCGAGCCAGTACCTCGGCTTTGGGTGATGCGACGCCGCCTTGTTCGAGCCGGACGATCTGCGCCATATCGATGCCGACGGCGTGTGCCAGGAATCGGGTGGACATCGCTTGCCTCTCACGTTCCCGACGCAAATATGCGCCGAGTCGCTGGGCTTGATCTGAATCCATTGGGTAACTCCTTAATGTCTCTCATTTTACCAAGTCCGATGCGAAAGCGCAGCACGCATTGTCTATTCCACAACGATGCTCGATTAGCGAGCGAAGGCTTTCCTTGGTACCCGCTCGGCGGCCGCTCGTTGTCTCATCGCCATCGTCACGTCCGGCGAGTGTCTTGGCCGGGGACTCGGCGCCCGGACTGTTCATCACTCGTCATAACTTTCTTCCCACTCGGTCGCGAGCACAGCGTCGGGGATGTTGCCTTTGCGTAAATGCCGGTACGGATCGATGTCTGGGTTGTCGACCTGCTGGCTGATCGCCAGCCTGGCCAGTCCCGCGGCCGATGCGCCTTCGAGGAAGTGTTTGCGGCGCATAGCTCGGATCGCGGTTCCCGTCTCGCCGCCCCGGGTGAACTCGTCGGAGCCAACGACGACGGCCGGGGAACTGATCGCGTCTTCCAGACAGGGGAGCTGGGCTGGGCACTGGCGGCAGATCATCTTCGCGGTGCGGTGCTCGAACGGGTGGGTCTTCGGGTCGGCGCCGAAGTACTTGTCGCTGACCTCGGGCGGGAGGTCGACACAGGCGCCCCGGCGCAGGCTGTTGGTCGCTTCGTGGTTCATGCCGCCGCTCTGGACCTGTGTCCGGAGCGGGGTCGGTGTGCTGGTGTTGGTAGGAGTTCATGTTCATGCATATCGCCTCCTTTCGGTTCTGGTTGGTTTGACTGGCAGGGGCGGACGACGAGGACTGAGCGGGTAGCTCGTTCTCGAACCGT
>CAJCHX010000230.1 GCA_903970215.1 Acidobacteriaceae bacterium | reverse complement strand
TGGCGGGTTCGGTGGCGGCTGCGACCGGCAGGTACAGGTCGCCGACGTTCTGCTGTGGATCGCCCGAGCCGTCCGGCACCGAGTACTGCAGCCGGATCGGTGGGGGGATCGGCCCCTTGCCCTGCACTGACGACGGTACGTCGGACTGGCCCTCGACCTCGTCGGCCTCCGGCGCGTGCGAGTGCGATGCGTGGGCGGACGTCGGACCGCCGGCATCGTCGGTCGACGGCGCACACGCCGCCACCACCACGCCAGTCGCGACGGCCAGCAGGGCGATCCGCGTATGTCGCGCTCGGGGCACTGGTCTCGCTCTCGTGTATCGGTGGTCGGGTGCTCGCGCCGACCAGCGGCCCGAAATCGGACCTCAACTTACACCCGAGTCGGGCGTGCTCGAAGCCAGCGTGGGCGGGTGTGACGAGCGCGGCCCGATTGCGAGGATAATGTCGAGCGTGACGGTACTTCCGATTCGAATCTACCCCGACGCCGTACTGCGGACGCGTGCCGACGAGGTGACCCGCTTCGACGCCGACGTGGCGCGACTGGTCGACGACATGATGGACACGATGCGCGCCCACCACGGCGCGGGGCTGGCGGCGCCGCAGGTCGGTGTGTCCCTCCGCGTCTTCGTGTACGAGTGCGGAGGCGTGTCCGGGCACGTCGTGAACCCCGTGTGGCGTGCCGTCGACGACGAGTTGCAGACGGGGCCCGAGGGCTGCCTGTCGATCCCGGACATCCGGGCGGAGTGCACGCGGCACATGAACGTCGTCGTCGAAGGGTTCGACGTGACGGGCGCCCCGATCACCGTCGACGGCACCGAGATCGTCGCGCGGTGCATCCAGCACGAGACCGACCACCTCGATGGAGTGCTGTTCCTCGAGCGCCTCGAGCCCGCAGTCCGCAAGGAGGCGATGCGGGCGATCCGCAGTGCCGAATGGTTCACCGACCCGGCGAAGGTCGGGTCGTAGCGGATGCGGCTGTTGTTCGCGGGGACCCCGGACCCTGCCGTCCCTGCGCTGCGCGCCCTGCTCGACTCCGAACACGAAGTGGTCGCGGTCCTCACCCGGCCCGACGCCCGCTCCGGGCGGGGCCGCGGCGTCAACCGTTCGCCGGTCGGCCGGCTTGCTGACGAGGCCGGCATCGAGGTGTTCACCCCGCGCAGCCTCCGCGATCCGGAGGCGGCCGCGTGGCTCGCCGATCTAGCCCCCGACTGCTGCCCCGTGGTCGCCTACGGCGGCATCATCCCGGGCCCGCTGTTGACCGTCCCGGCACGCGGCTGGGTCAACCTGCACTTCTCCCTGCTCCCGGCGTGGCGCGGTGCGGCGCCCGTCCAGGCCGCGCTCGCTGCCGGCGACGAGATCACCGGCGCGTCGACGTTCATCATCGAGGAGGACCTCGACACCGGTCCCATCCTGGGGGTCATGACCGAGACGGTGCGCGCCGACGACACCGCATCCGCGCTGCTCGCCCGCCTCGCCGACGCGGGCGCTCAGCTGCTGCGGCGAACCGTGGACGGTCTCGCCGCCGGAGCGTTGAGCGCCGTTCCCCAGCCCACCGAAGGGGTGTCGTACGCGCCCAAGATCACCGTTGAGCACGCCCGCGTCGATTTCGCGCTGCCCGCGGTGACTATCGACCGACACGTGCGGGCGATGTCGGACGCCCCCGGCGCGTGGACCGAATCGGCCGGCGTCCGGGTCAAACTGGGACCGGTGACTCCGGTGGCCGACGGGGAGCCGCTGGGCCCGGGCGAGCTGCGTGTGACCAAACACGACGTGTTCGTGGGGACTGCGACGGTGCCGGTCCGGCTCGGTTCGGTGCAGCCCCAGGGCAAGAAGGCGATGGCCGCGGCCGACTGGGCGCGCGGCTCCCGGCTCGAGTCCGGCGCGGTGTTCGAGGCGGTGGCGAGGTGACGGATCGGGTGCGAGGCGCACGGACGGATCGAACGCGTGACGAGGTGCGGGATCCCGCCCGCACCGCTGCACTGGAGACCTTGGCTGCGGTCCGCGAGAAGGGCGCGTACGCCAATCTGGTGCTGCCCGGCCTGCTCCGGGCCGGCCGGATAACCGGGCGCGACGCCGCGTTCGCCACCGAGTTGGCCTACGGCACCTGCCGTGCGCAGGGCCTTCTGGACGCGGTCATCGAGTCGGCCTCGGGCCGCCCGGTCGCCGATATCGACGGTCCGGTGCTCGACGCGCTGCGCCTGGGTACCTATCAGCTGTTGCGGACCCGGGTCGGCGCGCACGCCGCGGTGTCCACGACGGTGGACATCGTGAAGGGCGGTTCGAGCCACGGTGCGTCCGGTTTCGCGAACGCGGTCCTGCGCCGGATCGCGCGCGACGACGAAGCCACCTGGGTCGACCGGATCGCGCCCCCGGCAGCGGAGGATCTGGTGGGACACCTCGCGGTGCAGTACGCGCACCCGAGGTGGATCGCCCAGGCGTTCTGGGACTCGTTGCAACGGGCCGGTATCCGCTCGATCGGTCAGTTGCAGGCGCTGCTCGCCGACGACGACGCGCGGCCCGCCGTGCACCTCGTCGCGCGCCCGGGCGAGATCACAGCGGAGGAGCTCGCGCTCACCACAGGCGGCGACGTGGGTCGATTCTCGCCGTACGCGGTGTACCTGCCGGGAGGCGATCCGGGCGCACTCGAGCCTGTGCGCGACGGACTGGCCGGGGTGCAGGACGAGGGATCGCAGCTCGTGGCGCGCGCCGTCGCCGTCGCTCCGGTAGAAGCGGATTCGGGCCGCTGGCTCGACCTGTGCGCCGGGCCGGGCGGAAAGGCGGCGTTGCTGGGCGCGCTCGCAGCGATCGACGGAGCCACCGTCGATGCGGTCGAGCCGTCGGCGCACCGCGCCGAACTGGTCCGCACCGCGGTGCGTGGCCTCCCCGTCACCGTCCACGTCGTGGACGGACGGGATTCCGGCCTCGCTCCCGGGTACGACCGGGTGCTGGTGGACGCGCCCTGCTCCGGGATCGGTGCGCTGCGCCGGCGCCCGGAGGCGCGGTGGCGTAAACAACCCTCCGACATCCCCGATCTGCAACGACTGCAGCTCGAACTGCTGGCGGCGGCCGCCGACCTCACCCGACCCGGCGGTGTGGTCGTGTACTCGACCTGTTCACCGCACGTCGCCGAGACCCTCGACGTGGTGGCCGCCGCCGAGGCGGCGGGAAGGTTGACGCCGATCGACACTCGGCCGCTGGTTCCCGCGGCGCCGCTCGGCGCCGGTCCGCACGTTCAGCTCTGGCCCCACGTCCACGGCACCGACGCCATGTTCGTGCAGGCGTTCCGCCGGGTCTGACGCGGGGCGGGTGTCATCGGCGGCGGATCCAGACCATGTCCGCGCCGGTGTCACCCGGCGCACCGATGTTTCGGGGCTCGATG
>CAJCHX010000229.1 GCA_903970215.1 Acidobacteriaceae bacterium | reverse complement strand
GGACCAGGTCTACGTTGGCATCCACGAGACCGGTTGCGGCGGAGATGAATCCGTCTCCGTCGTAGCGGGTGTGCGGCGGCGTGACGGCGCGCGCGAGTCCGTCGTGGGCGCCCTGCGCGAGTACCAGAGCGCCGATCTTGGACAGCCGGGCGTTGGTGATCACGACACCGATCGTGGTGTTCTCCCGCGGGCCGTGGGCGAACGGCTCGGGCAGGTCGAGAGGCAGCGGCGCCGACCCGGAACCCGTCTCGATCGCGCCGAATGCGTTGACGGCGCACAGCGCCCCGACCACCACCTCACCCGCCCGGGCCTCGCGGTACGCGAGCCCGCCCATCCGGGCGTGCGCGAGGCCGCGGTACTTGTCCACGGTCGCGCCGGTCCCCGCGCCGATCAGTCCGTCGAGATCCGGGCGCTCTGTCGCAGAAGCTGCTGCCGCGTAGCCGTTCTCGGCTGTCGGGCGCACATCCGGGGCGCCGATGGCCAGGTCGAACAGTGCGAGCGTCGGCACGATGGGGACGGGCCCGGCGACGGTCTCGACGCCGACACCCATCGCCTCGAGATATCGCATCACCCCGTCCGCCGCGGCCAACCCGAACGCGGAGCCACCGGTGAGTACCGCGGCGTGCACGGTGTCCACGGTGCGCTCGGGGGAGAGGAGGTCGAACTCGCGGGATGCGGGTGCCCCGCCGCGGATCTCGCCGGATCCGACGGTGCCTTCCGGGAACAGCACCACTGTGCACCCGGTCCGCGCGTAGGCATCCGTGTGGTGGCCGATCCGGATGCCTGGGATGGACGGGCTCATGATGTCGAGGCTACTCCCGACACAAGGGGCGCAAGCCCGTTCAGTCCGCACCCTCCCAGGGCAATTCGTCGGCTCCGGGTACATCACCCGGCAGCAGGTCGCGCCTGAACCCGCGCCACGTGGGCTGGCGCAGGTGGCCGCCGGACCGCAGCGATGCGTAGCGCACGTCACCGACCACCTTCGGGAGAACCCACACGGCGTCGCGCGCTTCGGGCCCTTCCGGCGGTTCGACGAAGGGTGGGCGGCGCATCCGCAGTGGGCCCAACTCCTCCCGGAGGTCGTCGAGGTCGCGGTCCGAGAATCCGGACCCGACGGCGCCCAGGTACACCAGCCCGGTCTCCGCCGGGACGCCGACCAGGACCGCGCCGATACGGTTCTCGCGATTGCCGCGGCCGGGTCGCCAGCCGCCGATCACCACCTGGAGGTCGCGCCAGTGCTTGTGTTTGAGCCAGGACCGCGACCGGGTGCCGGGCAGGTACGGCGCCGATCGGCGCTTGGCGACGATGCCCTCCCAGCCGTGCGCGGTGCTCCACTCCAGTGCTGCAACGCCGTTCGGTGCATCGACCAAAGGCGGCACCCGCGCCACCGAACCCGCCTCGAGCAGTGGGGCGAGTCCGCTCAGTACCTCCCGCCGGACCGACCACGGACGTCCGGTCAAATCGACGCCGCCGGCGGCCAGCACGTCGAACACCAGGAACCGGGCAGTGTCCGATGCGCGCATCAGGTGGAACGCGGGTATCCCGTTGTGGTCGAGCACGGCGGCCTCGCCGTCCAGCACCACCTCCAGGTCGCCGAGATCCGTTGCCAGTGACGAGAAGTGCGGGAAGTCTGCGGTGGCGATCCGGCCCGACCGGGAACGGAGCGAGACCCGGCCGCCTCCGACGGTCGCGATGATCCGGTACCCGTCCCACTTGCCCTCGAACGCCCAGTCGGTACCGGACAGCGCGCCGATGGGCGCCTCGGTCGGCAGCATCGGGGCGGGCGCGTCGACCGCGGGGGGCGCCTGCGGTGCCCGAACCATCAAGTGGACCAGCCAGTTCGGGTCCTTCGTGCGAATCAGTGCGTACCGTGTCCCGCGCAGCCGTGTGCCATGCAGGGTGACGATCACCTCGTCGTCTCGCCACTTCTCGAGCTCGTAGGTGCCCGTGTCCCAGATCGTGACGTCGCCGCCACCGTACTCCCCGCGCGGAATCGTGCCCTCGAATCCCGCGTAGTCCATCGGGTGGTCCTCCGTACGCACCGCGAGCCGGTTGGCGCCCGGGTTGTCGGGGAGGTTCTTCGGTACCGCCCAGGAGGCGAGCACGCCGTCGTGTTCGAGCCGGAAGTCGTAGTGCAGTCGGCCCGGGGAGCTCGGCGAGGGGGAGCGAGACCCGGTGCGATGTTGCTGGATCACGAAAATAGGTTCGCCCGTGCTGGATTCGCCGCCGAACGGTTCCGGGGTCCGGGCGGCGTCGCGTTTGGCCCGGTACTCGTCGAGCCGGACGGGCGCCGCAGGGGGATCGGCCGGAGGGGGATCGGCCGGGGGAGGATCAGCGGGGGGAGGATC
>CAJCHX010000228.1 GCA_903970215.1 Acidobacteriaceae bacterium | reverse complement strand
TGCAGTGAAAGCGCTGGTCACGGTGGTGCTCCTCGCAGTCGGGATCGAATGGTGTTGCCCGCCAGGATGCTACGCCCGCCGACGAACCCGCTGATGGACGGTGCTGCCGTACCATCGGCAGACGTGCCAGTCATCGACCTGAAACCGGCCGAGCCGGGCGGCGACCGCAGGTGGGAGATCGACCCCGACGCGTACTGGGCCACCATCGACGCCGCGACCAACGGACTCGACGCGCCGATCCTCGCTGCCGACCTCGCCGCGCTGCGGTACAACGTCGGCGAGATGCTGCGCCGCGCCGCAGGCAAGCCCATCCGGGTCGCGTCGAAGTCGATCCGCAGCCGGCCGCTGTTGGACGCGCTGCTCGTGCTGGACGGATTCGCGGGGGTCCTCGCGTACGACGTGGCCGAGGCCCACTGGCTCGCCTCGAGCACCCCGGAGCGCCCCGGCTGCCCCGACGTGCTCGTGGGGTACCCGAGTGCCGATCTGAGTGCGATCGCCGCGCTCGCCGCCGACGAGGAGGCGAGCGCGCGCGTCACGCTGATGATCGACGATGCCGCACAGCTCGATCTGATCGACGCCGCGGTCCCGCCCAGCCGGCGTTCCACACTGCGCGTCTGCATCGACATCGACGCGTCGTACCGCGCTCCGGCACTGGGCTTCCTCGGGGTTCGCCGGTCGCCGGTGCGAACCCGCGCGGAGGCGTCGGTGCTGGCGATGACGATCGGTGGGCGCAAGGGCTTCACGCTGGTGGGCGCCATGACGTACGACGCGCAGATCGCGGGCGTGGGTGACCGCAGCATGCACCGGCCAGGGGGGACGTCGATCGTGCGGGCCATCCAGAGCGCCTCGTGGGACGAGTTGGTCGCTCGGCGCAAGGACATCCTCACGGACCTACGGCGGATCGCCGACCTCGAGTTCGTCAACGGGGGTGGTACCGGCTCGCTCGAGCGCAATGCCGCCGACCCCAACATCAGCGACATCGCGGCCGGGAGCGGGTTGTTCGGACCCACCCTCTTCGACGACTACTCGCACTTCAAGCCCGCGCCCGCGGCGGCTTTCGGGCTCGCCGTGACGCGGCGGCCCGCGTCCGACATCGTCACGTGCCACGGCGGCGGGTGGATCGCGTCCGGGCCGGCCGGCTCCGACCGCGTGCCTCGCCCCGTGTGGCCCACGGGGCTGCGGCTGCTCGGCCGCGAGGGCGCCGGCGAGGTGCAGACGCCCGTGCAGGGCGAGCGGGCCTGGCGCATCTCGCTCGGCGACCGCGTGTGGTTTCGGCACGCCAAGGCGGGCGAGCCGTGCGAGCACACCGACTCGGTGGTGATCGTGTCGGACGGTGGCGTCGATGCGACCGTGGCCACGTACCGCGGCGAGGGACGGTGCTTCCTGTGACCCGTTGGCTTCCGCCGCTCGAGCAACTCACCGGCCGCGCGGGGGAGTGGCGCAACTGGGGCCGCACGCAGAGTGCACAACCGCAGTACACGGCGCGCCCGGGCACGATCGACGAGGTCGCGGCCGTCGTACGGCGCGCGGTAGAACGCGGTGGAACCGTGAAAGCGCTCGGTTCGGGGCACTCGTTCACCGGGGTGTCGAGGCCGCGCGACGTCGCGCTGTCGCCGGAGAACCTGCGCGGCCTGATCGCTGTCGACGCCGGTACCAAGCGCGTGACGCTGCGGGCGGGCACTCGGTTGTTCGAGGTCCCCGCGCTGCTGGCGCCTCATTCGCTGGCGATGCCCAACCTGGGCGACATCGACCGGCAGACCGTGGCCGGTGCGATCTCGACGGGCACGCACGGGACCGGGCTGGCGTTCGGCGGGCTCGCCACGCAGGTGGTGGGCGCGACGCTGGTGGACGGGACCGGCTCGGTGATCACCATCGGCGACGACGATCCGCGTCTGCCCGGCGTGGCGCTCGGGCTCGGCGCGTTGGGCGTGCTCGTCGAGGTGACGCTGCAGTGCGTCGACGCGTTCGTGCTCGACGCACTGGAGGTGCCTCTGCCGCTCGACGAGGTGACCGGCGGCTTCCTGGAGACGGTGCGCTCGACGGACCACCACGAGTTCTATTGGTTTCCAGGCACCGACGTGGCGCTCACCAAGACCAACACCCGCCATCCCGCGTCGTACCGGACTCGGCCGCTATCGCCCGCGCGCCGGTTGATCGACGACCGGATCGTGGGCAACGAGGCGTTGCGCGCAATGTGCGAGCTGGGTCGGGCGGTGCCCGGTGTGACTCCCGGCCTCGTGCGGTTCGCGGCCGGCGCGACGGGTGACCGCCGTTTCTCCGACGTGTCCACCGGTGTGTTCACCACCCGGCGCACCGTGCGCTTCCGCGAGTCCGAATGGGCTGTGCCGCTGGACCGCACGATGGAGGCGTTCGACGCGCTGCGCGCGCTGGTGACGGAACACGACTGGAACATCACGTTCCCCATCGAGGTGCGCGCCGCCGCGGCCGACGATCTGATGCTGTCCACGGCTGGTGGGCGCGAGTCCGGGTACATCGCGGTGCACCGGTACTACCGCGATACCGATACCGACTACTTCCGTGAGACCGAGCAGCTGATGCTGTCGTTCGGCGGGCGGCCGCACTGGGGCAAGATGCACACCCGGGAAGCGCCGTTCTTCCGGGAGGCGTATCCGAGGTTCGGCGAATTCCTTTCGCTCCGAGACACTTTGGACCCACATCGGGTGTTCGCCAACGACTACCTGGAAGCGGTCCTGGGGCAGTAGGCGGAGTCGTCCCTGAGATCGACCACTGAGCGGCGCAGGGGGCGCTGACCGTGGCCGTGCGCCGCTCAGTGGTCGAGATCGGGGCGTACGCGTACGGCCGATCTCACCGGGCTCGGCGGTCGACGTCCTGCGGATCGAGGCGGTTCTCCGCTCCGAGGTAGGTATGGGTGACCGCGGCGTTGTAGCGGCGGAACATGGTCGCCAGCGTGCGGAGGTCTGCATGATCCCAGTCCGTCAACAGCGTGCGCATGCGCTGGATCCGGGCTCGGCTGGTCTCGTCCATGCGCCGGCGGCCTTCGGGGGTGATCGCGACGATGGTGCGGCGGCGATCCGTGCGATCGGCGACGC
>CAJCHX010000227.1 GCA_903970215.1 Acidobacteriaceae bacterium | reverse complement strand
TGGGACGCGCCCGGCCATCTACTCCCGCCGTTCCTCGCCGTTCGCATCCCAGGAGGCCCGCGATGGCCCACACCGATACCGACCACGCCGCGAAGCTCGCGAGGGCGAGGACGGGCGCGCTGACCACCAGCTGCCCGGTCTGCGGCAGCTCGATCGACCCCGACGAGATCGGGCAGCACTCCGCACCACGGTTGGATGCGTTCCTGGCGAAGCGCCAACGCCGCGGTAACGCCGTGACCAGCGAGCCGGTGAGCTGCCCAGCGTGCGGCACCGAGGGCATTCCGGACGACACGATCAACAGCGACAGGATGGCGCCCGCGCGGCTGGGCAAGTTCCTGCGCGACCGGTCCGAGGCCGGAGTCGACGCGGCTCGCCGGTCGCGCCGCGAGGCGAAGGCGAGGTCGCTGTGAGTGTGGTGCGCACCCCCGAGGGTGCCGCGAAGTACCACGAGCCGATCGGCTCTCCGATCTTGCACAAGGGGAAGTTCTCGGTCGGTCACGACGGTGTCGCCAGGTTCCCCGCCGCCGACGGCCGCAACCACACGGCGGCCCGGCTGCAACCGCTGGAGCGCCTGGCGCACCACAAGGCCCTGCTTAGCAAGGCCAGCGGGTTCGCTCCGGACGACAACACTCCCGAGTTCCGCGACCCGAATGACGCGAAGGCGCTGGCCGCGCTGGAGTCCGCCGTCCAGCCGGGCGAGTGGGGCGACATCGAGCGCCACTACGCCGACGCCGTTGCGGCGCATGGGAAGGGCGATTCCGCGCCCCTGAGTGGGCCACAGGACGTCGAGGGCCGCGTCAGGGCCGCCTACCACGCGGAGGCGAAGGACGGCGGCTACGTCGGTCTCCACGCGATCCGCCAGCACCTCTCCGATGTTCCTCGCGAGGAACAGGATTCGGCGCTCCGGCGCCTGTATCCGCACCGCGACGTCGACCTGGTCGAGGACGACAATCGCAAGGCGCTGCGGGAGGTGGACCGTGCGGCTGCCGTGCACTTCGCGGGCCGCGCCCACCACGCGATCCGGATACACCGGTGAGCGCGGCGCTGGGCCGCGACCTGGTGGTCGCCGTCGAGCAGTTGGTGACCGCCTACGCCGCTGCCGGACGACCGGGAGGGTTGGACCCCAAGATGATCCGCGGAGCGGCACGGTCGTGCCTGTCCCACTTCGGCGGCCTGCTGCCGCACTTCGCCCACCCGTACGCCGTCGAGGTGGCGCAGGAGGCGCAGACGTTCATGGACAACGGGATCGACGCCGACCGCGTGCTCGTGCTGGCGGAGACGATCGCCCGTCTGACTTCGGAGGTGGCGTGATGGCCGGCCGTTCGGGCTCGCCGCGCAGTGCGGAGAACAGGCGACGGTGGGCCGAGCGCGGTAGCGGCACAGCACCGTTCGCGAGGGACAACGGTGCCGCTGTGAAGCATGGGGCGAGGTCGCCGAAGATTGTTGCACCGCTTGCCGATTCACTGGTGACGGAGATCGTCGCGGCCATGCCGGTGCTCGGCGAGCCGCGGTTCGCTCGCGCGGTTCGGGCGTGGGCGGTCGCCGAGGCGCGGTGCGAGAGAATGCGGAGCTACATGGCAACCGTCAGCCCGGCCGAGGCGAGCGCTGAAAAGGGTAGCGGGAGCTACGAACTCCAGGCCGAGCGCCTGGCGCTGCGTCTGCGCGAGGGGCTGGCACTCGACCTCGCATCGGCCGCTCGGGTCGACTACAACGGCAGCGCTGCCGGTTCCGAGGCCGCGCGCAGCATGGTCTCGAGGTTGTTCGCAGACGTCCGGCGCGTCGTCGGCGAGGGCCGCGAGGAGGAGGTCGAGCACGCCGCTGTGGTGCGCGAGGGCAGCATGGTGGGCGACCTCCGCGACCAACTGGGAGGTGCCCGGTGACGACACAGGCGCCGCGGGAGATGGTCGAGCGGCTGGCAGCACTGCTCGAGCTCGAGGAACAGCCGGACGGTGCACCGTGCGACTTCCCGAGCTATGCAACCGGATTCGTGGACGGTCTGCGGCTGGCACTACGCGAGCTGGCACCGTGAGCGCGTCGCTGGTGGAGGTGCTCGACCGGGTCGAGTTGCTCGCCGAGTCGGCCTATGTCTGCGGGTTCCGCGACGCCGTGCGCTGCCTGCTCGGCGCCCCCGTCCCGCCGCTCGGTGGTCCCGAGTGGCGCCGAGGGTTCATGGCCGCGTCTCGGATCGCGGCGAGCGCCGACGCGTCCGAGCAATGGACGCAGCTGCTCGAGGCGGGTGGCGACTGGCACCGGTACGGGTGGCGGCTCTGGCGCGTCCGACCGGACGGGCGCCTGGCACCGCTCCGCAACGGGGGACTGCCCGCCGACAAGCCTGTTGTATTCGCCCGTTGCTTCCACGGCCGCGTGCCACCGGACCCTGCGTGTCCGTGTGGCTTGCATTACATGCCGGAGAACCTGAGGTTCTTCCGCTGGGTCTTCATGGGCGAACGGTGGATAGGGCCGCTGTCCGAGGTGGCTGTCAGCTTCGGCTGTGCGGGGGGCCGCGTCATGCGCGACCGAGCGGCTGACGGCGTACGCGACGTGTCGAAGGTGGAGGCCTGGGCTCTGCGCGCGACGAACTACACGATCTTGGGCATCATCCCGGCCGAGGCCGACAGTCCGCACTCCGAGGCGCTGGCGGCCCGGTACGGCGTACCCGTTCTCACGAGGGGCATCACCCTATCCGCCGTCACCCGGCTCGACCATCGCCCGATCTTCGACCAGTCCCGCATGATCTTCGGCGAGGACGGCACCGATGACTGACGTCGAGGGTCGAGCCCGTGAGGCGCTCGCCGAGCACCTGCTCGAGGCCGGGCACGCGTTCCTACCGATCGGCGACGACGTCGCAGTGGTGGGACCGCTGGCGGCCGCGGAGGAGGTCGAGCGGCGCGGTCTGGTCGCACGGGCACTGCTGGGCTGCCTCGAGGCCCTGGTGGACGCCGACGACGTGACCGACACCGAGGCCCTGCTCCCGGCAGTCGCAGTGCTGCGTGGCGTGCTCGGCATGTCTCAAAGCTAAAGCTCTGAGACGGTGGCCCGAGCGCCCCACGGCCGCAAAGAATCGCCAGGTGGCACCGTCTCAAAAGATGGATCAAAAACACTGTCGCACTATTGTGGTACCGAGACAGTTATGAGACGATAGACGCATGACGAACTCCGCCGCCCCCGCCGTCACCTTCGGTTACTGCCGCGTCAGCACCACCAGCCAGACACTCGACCAGCAGGCCGACGTGCTGGCCGCTGCGGGCGTGCCCTCGGACCGCATCTACAGCGACAAGCTGTCCGGCTCGCACGGGACCGCCCGTCCCGGTCTGGATGATGTGCTGGGACGCGTCCGTCTGGGCGACACCGTCGTCGTCGTCGGCGTCGACCGTCTGGGACGCAGTGTCGCCGAGGTCATGTCCACGGTGCGAGACCTGCTCGAGCGTGGGGTCGTGATCCGTGCGCTACGTGAGGGTGTGGACTCGAGCACGCCGACCGGCAGGGCAGTGATGGGCATCATGGCCTCGATGGCAGAGCTGGAACTCGAGCTCGGGAAAGAGCGCCGCGCAGCATCACGCGCAGCACGTACTGCCCGCGGCCAGGACGTCGGCCGGCCGAAGGCGCTCGACGCGAAGAAGGCCGCGCAGCTGGTGCGCATGGCGCAGGCGGGCGA
>CAJCHX010000226.1 GCA_903970215.1 Acidobacteriaceae bacterium | reverse complement strand
TGATGGCGAACTCCGACAACGTACTTCGCGGTGGCCTCACGCCCAAGCACGTGGATGTCGCGGAGTTGCTGCGGGTCGTGGACTTCGAGCCGCGGTCGCCTGCAGAACTCAAACCGAAGGTGCGCACGGTCGGCAACGAGTTGGTCTACCTGACGCCCGCACCGGAGTTCCGGTTGTCGAAGGTGACGCTCGATGGGACGGCCCTGCTCAGGTCCCACGTGATCGAGTTGGATGCGCGTGGGCCGCAGTTGCTCGTGGTGACGTCGGGGACGGTGACGGTGCGTGACCACCGTGGCAGCATCGACGTTGATGCCGGTCACGGCGTCTGGATGTCCGCATCCGATCCCGGGGTCGTGGTCACGGCCCACTCGCCGAAAGCGGTGTTCTTCCGCACGCTGGTCGCCAGTCACTGACTCGAGGCGCAGCGGCCGCGATGGGTCGCGGCCGCGGTTCGATCAGTAACCGGGCAGGTTCTCGTAGAACGTCTCGGGGATGTCGAACGCCTTCATGGTCGCGACGGCCTGGGGTGCAGGGATCGCAGCGGAGAGAACGGCGAGGGGCTTCCCATCGCGGGTGATCAATACGTCGTCGCCGGCCTCGACGATCTTGAGCAGCGAGGCGACGGTCTGATCGGTGGTGTGGGTGTATGTCTTGGTCATATGGCCGACGGTAAGGGTTACCGGTGGGTACGCCAACCGGTACCGCGTTATTACTCGCGAGTCAGTTTTCGGCCGGGTATCTCCGCAGCTCAGGCGGGTTATTGCAGGCCAGGGGTGCAGCGGCGGTCCGCTTGTCAGGACATTCCCAGGTGTAGGGCAGTGATGTCCCAGATCGCTCCGCGATAGTCATCGCCGACAGAATGACAGCCCCGGGCTACCGGGACCGAAAATAGGAGACACCCATAATGGTGGTGCAGTACCGTCCGCAGCCCAAGCCCCTGCCCAAGCGTCGCGTGCGCAAGTGGGACCCGCGTGGTCGTCGCTGGACCTACGTCTGGCAGTGATCTGCGTCTGCGCGCAGGGCCGCTGCGGCCTTGTTCGTCCGCACATGGACTCCCGATAGGCTCCGATAACCGCCGAGTTATCGGAGCCTATCGGCGTAAATGGTGGGTAACGCGTTCGGATGGTTCTTGCCGCCCTCGCCCGAACTGCCCCGCGATCGCCGCCACGCTGACCGCATTGCAGCCCGTCGTCAGGTTCGGCTTCTAGGTGATGAAGCGGTGGATGGCCTCGTTGGCGTGGTCCTGAAAAGCGGGGTTGGCCAAGTCGGGGAAGATGTCCGCTTGATCGACCAGGGGGCCTTTCAGTTTGTCGGCGGCGCTGGCGTAGAACACGCCGCTGGACAGGGTCGGGTCGGTGACACCGTCGACCAGTCGCTTCGCGCCGACCTCGAGCTTGTGGGAGATCCCTAAGGCGGGCATCACGTACTTGGCCGCTATCCGTAGCGGCAGGGCGATGTCCTTGGACGCTTGGGTACCGGTGGTGGCGCCGGGGCTCACGGTGATGAAGCGGTGGTCGGGGTGTTGGCGGGCGAGGTAGGCCATCCAAAGGGCCCCGATGTATTTGGCCTGACCGAAGGCCAGGTTGAAGTCCGGCTTCCTGCCGGCGAAGTAACTGCCGTCTATGACGGTGGCGAGTTCATCGGTCGAGGTCGAGGCGAAGGATGGCCGCTGCATCCGCAACTTCGGAAGTCCACGCGCTGCTTCACTTCCGGCGAGGACCGCGACCTCGCCCAGCCGGCCATCTGCGAGGAGCCCTTCGAGGAGTACGACGTGGCCGAGAACATTCGTCGCGAACACGGTGGTGACCCCGTCGGTGGTCAAGCTCATCGACTGCGGGCCGATGACACCAGCGTTCATGACCAGCGCATCGACGGGTCCGTCGATGTGTGCAAGGCCGGCGCGGACCGAGCCCTGATCGGCGACGTCCATGACCACGATGTCGAAGATGTGCCGTCCGGTCGCGGCTTCTAGCTCGGCCTTCGCCGTTGTCGCCTTGTCTCGGTTCCGGCACGCCAGGTAGATGCGGGCCATCTCGGGGCGAAGTGCCAGTTGCCGGGCCACGTCCTTGCCGATCCCGCCGTTGGCGCCGGTGATCACTGCGGTCTTGCTGTGTAGATCAGTCATTCGTTGCCCCTGCGCAGTCCGTCGAAAATAGGTTATGCAACCCACTATTCTGGAGGCAGACTGGGTTGTCAAACCCAAACGATGTAACATTCGGGGATGATCGACGAGGCGGACGACCGGCCGAGGCTCACCCCCAAGGGGGCGCGTACCAGGGCGCGAATAGTCGAGGAGGCCGCCGCTCTGATCCATCAGCGCGGGGTGGCAGGCACCACCTTGGAAGACGTCAAGGTGGCGGCCGAGGTCAGCGGCTCCCAGCTGTACCACTACTTCCCTGACAAGAACGAGCTGGTGCAGGCGGTCATCGACTACCAAGCCGGCGCCATCGTCGAACGCAACAAGCACGCGCTCGAGAGCGCGAACGGCGTCGAAGTCTGGCGGAAGATGGTGATAGCCGCGGCGAGGCGCACCCAAGCAAAAGGGGGCTGCCAACTCGGTTCGCTTGGTGGTCAACTCGCCGAGAGCGATCCCGAGGCCCGGGCGCTCATCGCGGCCGGGTTCGACCGGTGGATAGCCACAATCAGTGATGGACTCGGATCCCTTCATGCTGAGGGGAGACTCCCGCCGAACATCGACCCGGACGACCTGGCCACCACCCTGATCGCCACGCTCCAAGGCGGGCTTCTACTCGCCCAGGTGCAACGGGACATCCGGCCGTTCGAAACTGCGGTCAACACCCTCCTCGCCCTTGCCGTCCAGCCTTGAGTCACTGCTTGCTCTCGACCGGGCCGTCGGTGGCAGGCCTCACCCGAGCTGTGAGCCGGGACCACGGCGATGACACGAACCGCCGATGGGCGACTGGAAGCGGTCGGTACCTGTCACCGGCCCGTGCGACACTCGCTTCCGCCTTGGAGATTCCGGGGTCCGCCTCGATGGCGTGAGCGAGACCGGGGGGCCGCATGATTGTGCAGTTCGTTCTGCCGCGAGCTCCCAGGTGGGCTCGATGGCGGCCGGAGACCGACGAGATCTGGTTGTTCGTCGAAGTCCTGCCGTCTGAGGCGGTGGCGATCATGGAACGGTACGGGCTGAATCGGCCCGGCGAACTGACCGATGGCGACAAATTTCTGATCGAGCGGGCGAGGATGTGGGCCGAGTATCGCGGCAAGGAATTCCATCCCGAACTGGGTCTCTACGAGCCGCAGGAGCTGCTGCACCGTGAAGACGGGATCGAGCGCGTGACGTTCGTCGTGTCGAACGACCTGAAGCACGCCGATCTGGAGGTCGGTCATCATCCCTACCACCAGTTCTACAACGGCGACTCGCCGTGGTGGCAGTTGAAGGAACCGGTCGAGGTGGCGTCCCTCGAGGATCTTGCGGGCTTCGAACTGCCCGCGCCCGACAGGATGGTGGCGCTCGGAACCGTCGGCGATTACGACTGGCCCAACGACCCGAGGCCGCGTGGCGATGGCTGGGGCGGCTAGATCACCCGGCTGCGGCGACCTTGATGAGTAGTTGTTGCACCGGACTCCAGCGCACTAGGCAGCGGCGCAAGCGTCCGCGGCAACAATGGACGTTTACCTCGGCCCCGGCTTGGTCGTGTAGAAAGCCGTGTAAGGGGCAGCGCAGCGTGCGCGCCGCGAAGGAGGACGTGTGGGTCAGTCGGGCCTGCTTCGGATGTTGTGGTCGTTCGCCCGCCCGCACCGCTGGGTGATCACGCGCGGCCTGGTGCTGTTGTGCCTCGCCGCGTTGGTCGATGTGCTGTCGGTGTTGGTCATGGCCGATGTCCTCAACGAGGTGCTGGCTGCGAAGTCGACCGGCGACATGGTGCGCAGCGTCGGGCTGTGGATCGGGGTGACCGCTCTGGGGGCGGTACTCACCTACTTCGGCACCATCTGGTGCACCCGTGGCAGCGAGGACGTCGTCCTCGCCCTCCGCGACGCGATGTTCGATCGTGTGCAGCATGTCCCGCTGGATCGGTTGCAGCGGTGGTCTGTCGGCGACCTGGTGGTGCGCCTGACCGAGGACGTGATCGTGCTCGAGACCGCCCTCAGCTCGTCGGTGGTCCAGGCGCTGATCTCCCTGCTCACCACCTTCGGCCTGGTCGTCGTGGCGCTGTACATGAGTTGGAAGCTCACCCTGATCGCCCTGATCGCGGTTCCGATCCTGATGGGTATCGCTCGTGCGTTCCGCACCGTGCAGGAGCTGGTCACCATCGCCGAGCGGTCGGCTCACAGCTCGTTGAGCGGCACGCTCAACGAGATCGTCTCGACCCACGAGCACGTCCGGCTGCACAACATGGAGCGCGCCGAGTCCCGGACCGTGCACGCGCACGGCCGCGAGCTGCTCCGTGCGCGGATGCGGGAGGCGCGCGTCCAGGCCGCGTTCGGGGGAGTCCTGGGCTCGGCCGAGGCGCTCACGTTGATCATCGTGACCGTGGGAGGTGTGATCCTGGTGCGCGACGGGCAGTTAGAACTCGGTTCGCTGCTCGCGCTGTCCGGCTATCTGGCCTACCTGTACCCGCGGATCCAGGACATCAGCGAGACTCGGCTCGCGCTGGTCGGCGCTGCCGTCAGTGCCGACCGCATCCTGGAGGTCGTGGGCGACCTCGGCGACGACGATCCCGGGCTCGCCGCGGACGCATCGGACGCCGGGCCTGCCAGGATCCGGGCCGCGGAGGCCGGGCCGGTCGCGGTGACCGCCGCAGATGTGGGTCTGCGCCGGTCCGAGAACTTCACCCTGCGCTGCGAGTCGTTCGCCGCCGCACCCGGCGCCATCACCGCCATCACCGGTCCCAGCGGAAGCGGGAAATCCACCTTCGGTGCCCTGCTGGCCGGAATGGAACGCCCCGACACGGGCGCCGTCGTCCTGGGCGGGCGGGACGAGGCGACGATGTCCGGCTCCCAGATCCGTGCGGCGGTCACGATGGTGCCGCAACGTGCCGTGATCCGCAGCGGCACGATCGGCGACAACATCCGGTACGGCGCCGAGTTCGCCGATTCCGATGTGCCGAACTCGGATTCCGTCGACGTGCGGGCCGCCGCACGGCTCGCACGGGCGGACGAGTTCGTCGACGAACTGCCCGATGGTCTCGATACCTCGACCTCACTGGGCGGGCCGGAGTTGTCGGGCGGCCAGCGGCAGCGCGTGGCGCTCGCCCGCGCGGTGGCACGCGACACCCCCGTCGTGGTGTTCGACGAGCCGAGCACCGGGCTCGACCGGGAGAACACCGAGTACCTGGCACGGTCGCTACGCGCGCTGGCGCGGCAGCGGACGGTCGTGGTGATCACCCACGACCCGATCCTGGTGGCCGCCGCCGACTCGGTGTACGAGGCCGAGCGGGGCGTGATCCGGCCCGCCGCCAGTACGACCGAGGTCGTTCCCCGGCAGCCCGGCAGTGGTGGGGACACCACGGGCGGGCCGGGCGCGGAGCAGGCCGGGGCCGCTGTCGCCCGGGATACGCGGCGGTATCGGATGCGTCGCCGAGACTGACGGGCCTGACGGAACCAGGTGAGCGGCGTAGCCCGCGCGGTGCTCGCCGCGCTCGCGCAGGCGGTCTGCGGCACTGGGACTACGCCGGTTGTGGCGGTCCCGATAGCCTGGGGGACGTGACTACGACTGCACTGACCGCCGACACGGCGAACGGAATCGACTTCAAGGTGGCTGACCTGTCCCTTGCGGACTTCGGCCGAAAGCAGATCCAGCTCGCCGAGCACGAGATGCCGGGGCTGATGACGCTGCGGCGTGAGAATGCGGATGTGCTGCCGCTCAAGGGCGCTCGAATCTCCGGCTCCTTGCACATGACGGTGCAGACGGCCGTTCTGATCGAGACCCTGGTGGCGCTGGGCGCCGAGGTGCGATGGGCGTCGTGCAACATCTTCTCGACGCAGGACGAGGCGGCTGCGGCGGTCGTCGTCGGACCGCACGGCACCGTCGAGGCACCGCAGGGGGTACCGGTCTTCGCCTGGAAGGGCGAGTCGCTGGAGGATTACTGGTGGGCCGCCGAGCAGATGCTCACCTGGCCTGATGTGGACGGGGTGGCGGCGCCCGCCAACATGATCCTCGACGACGGTGGCGACGCCACCATGCTGGTGCTGCGGGGGGCGCAGTTCGAGGCCGCCGGCGTCGTGCCGCCGGTCGATCCGGACTCCGACAGCGCCGAATACCAGGTGTTCCTCGAGCTGCTGCGGGCCAGATTCGAGGAGGACAAGACCAAGTGGACCACGATCGCCGACTCGATCAGGGGGGTCACCGAGGAGACCACCACCGGCGTGCTGCGGCTCTACCAGTTCGCCGCCGCGGGCGAGCTCAAGTTCCCGGCGATCAATGTCAACGACTCGGTCACCAAGTCCAAGTTCGACAACAAGTACGGCACCCGCCACTCGCTGGTCGACGGCATCAACCGCGGCACTGACGTGCTGATCGGCGGCAAGAAGGTCCTGATCTGCGGCTATGGCGACGTGGGCAAGGGGTGCGCCGAGTCCCTCGCCGGCCAGGGCGCGCGCGTGCAGGTCACGGAGGTCGACCCGATCAACGCGCTGCAGGCTCTGATGGACGGCTTCGACGTGGTCACCGTCGACGATGCGATCGGCAACGCCGACATCGTGGTCACCTCCACGGGCAACAAGGACATCATCCTGCTCGAGCACATGAAGGCTATGAAGGACCAGGCGATCCTGGGCAACATCGGGCACTTCGACAATGAGATCGACATGGCCGCGCTGGAGAAGTCCGGGGCGCACCGCACCAATATCAAGCCGCAGGTGGACCTGTGGACGTTCGGCGACTCGGGCAAGTCCATCCTGGTGCTGTCGGAGGGCCGGCTGCTCAACCTCGGCAACGCCACGGGTCACCCGTCCTTCGTGATGTCCAACAGCTTCAGCAACCAGGTGATCGCGCAGATCGAGCTGTGGACCAAGCCCGACGAGTACGACAACGAGGTCTACCGCCTCCCCAAGCACCTGGACGAGAAGGTCGCGCGGATCCACGTCGAGGCGCTCGGCGGCAAGCTGACCAAGCTCACCAAGGACCAGGCCGAGTACATCGGCGTGGACGTCA
>CAJCHX010000225.1 GCA_903970215.1 Acidobacteriaceae bacterium | reverse complement strand
AGCGCGCGGCCGCGGTCGGCGAGGCACCGTTGTTCGCGCCGGGAGTGTCGCGGTTGGACCGCAACCTCTGCAATCGCATGAACTCCGTGCTCGTGAAAGCGGGGCACAAGCCGATCGACCTGTCGGCGCTGCGCTCGCGCTGGTTGGTCGATGTTGCGGCGAGCGCGCCCGCGGCACTGCTGCTTCAGTTGTCCGATGTGTCGTCGCTTGAGGCGCTGAGCGACGTCCGTCGCTCCCTGCCGGTGTACGGCGTGCGCGCTGCGCTGGCGACACTCGACGGTTCGGAGGAGCCAGCGTGATCACACCGATCCGGCCGACCGCAACGATCGCCACAGGGCCGTTCGACGCCGCGCTCCGCATTGCGGAGCGCTCCGGTGCCGACCGTCTGCTCGACTCCTGGTATGAGCTGGAGGCCGGCCGTGGAGGCAGGCGGCCGGAGGGCATCGAGTACACGGTCCGCGCCGTCCTGATCGCGCTGATCCTCCTGATGCGTCTGCAGCGGCCAGCGACGCTCGCCGCGATCCTGCAGGTGATCGGCGACCTTACCGAGACGCAGCTGGAGGCGGTCGGGATGCGGGGACAGGACACAAGCGCAATCCACACCCGCAGTGGCACGGAGTATCAGCGCTTCTATGCGTGGCTGCAGCGACGGTTGAAGGTCGTCGACCCCGATGCGGACCTCGCTGCCAAACGGACTACGAACCGGGAGGATCGCCGTGTGATCGCGGCGCGTTCGCCGGCCCAGCAGGAGGCATCGGCGCTCGCCGCGGAGCGCCTCCACATCCTGGTCAACCGCCTGGTGTTCGGATCGGTGGCCGAAGCCGCGCCTGTCGGATCTCGCGGTGACCTCGTCGTCGATGAGTCGATCTTCGACGTCGCAACGCATGTGGCAGGTCTCGGGGTCGCGGACGACAAGCGCCGATCTGCCAGCAGCGGGGCGCGGATGTTCGTTCGCGATACCCGCAACGCTGTGACCGACACCGTCGACGCCAGGGCCGGCAGAGCGATCAAGAAGATCGCAATGGGAATCGGACTGACCGCGATCACGCGGGTGGGTGAACCTTCGCGTCTGCATGCCGTCCCACCGGTGATCATCGCTATCAGCATCCACGCACCGACGTCGGGGAGCCCCAGCGCGATCGATGCTGCACTGAAAGTCGCTGAGGCGAACGGGATCACGGGTCGCAGAGCCGGGAGCCGTGCAGCCTGGCCGCTTCTCACGGTCGACATGGGCTACAACCCCAAGAGGGCCTTCGCCGATCTGATGATCCGGCACCGCTACGCGTACGTCGGCCGGTACCCAGCGACGTGGAAGCTAATCCACGGCTCCAAACCGCAGGCCGACGGACGACTGCCCGGAGTTATCCAGGTCGCCGGCGATCACTACTGCCCCGCCGCCCGCGTGCTCGCCGATCGCATGAGCGTGCCGTCCGCCCGCAGCCTCGTCGAAGCGACACCACCGCGATTCGCCGAGCACGATGCGCTGCTCGCGAGGATCCTGCCGCTGCTGATGGGGCGGCACACCCGACCGCGCCACGCCAGTACAAGGCGCGGTCGCCCCAGAATCGGGGCACCCGCCCCGGACGAGGAGGTGGTCGCCACATTCGTCTGCCCCGCCGCGATGGGGCGCGTACGTTGCCCGCTGAAACCCGAGTCGCTCGAACTCGGCACGGATGTCCCCATGGCCACCCCGGACTGGCCTGCCGACCGGTACCTGTGTTGCGAAAACACAAGCGTTACAATAGGGTTGACGACGGATCAGCTACGAATGGTGCAATGGTCTTTCACGCCCGGGTCATGGGAGCACCTCACCTACTTCGAAGCTGCGAGAGCACTGACCGAACAGATGTTCAGTCAGTTGAAGTCGCGCTCGGTGACGGGGTTGCGCGACCTCACGACCGGCCCACGACGTGTCCCGATGATGCATCTCATCCTCGCGGCAGCAGTCGCCGCGACCAATGACCGCAGGCAGGAAGGTTTCGAGCACCGCCCTGTCAGAGAAGAGTCGATCGACATCAGGATGAGGCAACTCGAAGCCGACCTCGGTCACAGACCGACTCGAACACCACCACGTACCTGACCGCAGCAGCGCCGACGGCCGGTCCCCTCAGGGAGGGACCGGCCGGCGTCGTATCCAGGCATCACGAAAAGCGTTGGAAAATCCACGCCCCCAAAAGCGCCGACCGCTCAGCACGAACGACGCACGTGCGCTGCACAGCCATCGCCGACAGCGCCAGTTCGTTCGACCGAGCGACAGCGGCTCCCTCGGCATCTCCTGGACCACCGTCAGCATGTGCCACTCGGACCCGAAATCCATTGGAAAATAGCGAGAAACTCGTTGGAACCCATAATCGGACGAACTCGGTGGGCTGCTCGTGACCAGCGCCGGCGCGAGTTCGTTGAACCGCTCACCAGGAGCAGTTCCACGAACTGCAGGACCCCAGGTCATGAACTCGGAAGAGTATCGGACCTGGGGCTTTGTGCATTCTGGCGCCTGCCAGCTGCGGTGCGGCCGGCTTGCGGACTTATGGCCCACGACAGCGGCAGTGTGAGGTCAGGGGTCCGCTCCCATGTGCTCCACAGATTCGAGACCTGAAGTGTCCTAGTCGAGTCCCGGTCTCCGCTTCGCGGAGTTCGGGGCCAGTTCTTGCATGCCACCGAGTCGTGGCCCTAGCGGTGTGCGATGAATGCTGCGAACGTCTAGATTTTCTACACAATGCCTGCTGGTTCGCGTAGCCCTGAGAGATCCACCGATAGAGGCCATCGCACCGGAGGCTAGGTTTGCCTCGGACCTTGTTCAGGCGTGGGCCGGCCTGGGTCCCTTGCCGTGGAGAGGTGTCCTGGGAGAGTTCGAGGTTCCTCCGCTCCTGGTCGTTCATTGGGCAGCGAGATAGCCCTTGACTGTTGCTGCCTCGACCAGTGGTTGAGCCACGGTATCGCCGACCGCCTCCCGTACCGCCTCAACCAGCTTCCGGACCCGGTGCTTAACCATGTAGTCCGAGCTGCTCGTGCTTCGGACACGTTCGGTGAAGAAGGCAACCAGCTCAGCGCCGTAGACGGCGAGGGCGCCATCCGGAAACTCCCGATCGAGGAAGTGCTCTCCGAGACCGATGCTGTGCCCGCTGACGAGCGCCACGGCGGCAGGGACGAACTCTCCGACGGCGGGTACGACGTCTGCCCAGCACATGAGCTCCTCGGCGGATGCGACCCGTGGCTGTCCATTGACGCGTCGTTCCAGATGGTTCCCGAGCCACTGTCGCCAAGCCTCGGCGCCGTCGACGCCGTCTTCACGGAGGAATCGGGCGACTGTTTCAGCAAAGCTGGCGGCATGCGAGCCGTCTGACGCGAGCACTGTCTGATCAAGTAGGCGCGTTCGATCGCTACTCGTGATGCCAGCGTATGACACTACCGAGGTCACGAACCCGAGAAAGATGCTATGCAGGGTTTGGTCTGGCAACTCGTGGAGAAGGCTTAGTTCGGCGACGATGTTGTCGAATAATCCGGCTTCGAGGATCCGGTCGTTCCATCTGGGATGTTGCAGGAACGGGTGCCAGGCAAAGACGTGGCGTTGGGGGTCGTTGAAGAGCGGAAGCAGGTGCGCCGCTGCGAAATCGGGGTCCGCTGCGAAATAGAAGAATAGGTCTCCGGCAAGCGCGGTCTGAGTTGCGTCCAATGCTTCCTGGTTGTCGTTCAGCAGCGCGACGAGTGCTTCAGACTCTTCGTTGCTGAGGCCAGCCCATTCCTCCCGCGAGTGTCGCCAGCGACGATCGATCTCACCGCCCCAATACTGGGCCAGGAATCCCGGCCAAGAGTTCAGGTAGAGCGGTGCGTGTGATAGAGGCGTGGAGTCTCGGTGACTGAATCCAGGAGCCTGCTCGCTCCAGAGCGCTCGCGCCAGTTCGCGCATGGATTCGAGCACAGGCGATTCATCTGTGTCGATCTGCTCTCGAATCTGATCAAGCAGGAAATGACCAATCGCATAGGCGGAGTCCGCGTCCGGCAGCAGTGCGGTGAGGCGCTCGGCAGCCCTGCGGCCCGAATCCCCTAGGTGGGCATTGCCCCAGCCTTCGGCGATCGCGCGCCATAGGTCGTCCTGCTTCTCGTCAAGGCCGTCGCGACCGAGAACTGCGTCCCAGAGCTCTACCCCAAGGTCCGGGCGCCTCTCAGCTGCTTGCCGCACAAGCCCGAGTGCATCTAGCCAGTCAGGCTGATCGAAGTGTCGTTCGGAGTAGTCGTGGGATAACAGTTCTTCGAGTGCATCGGTTGGGTCCCTTGCGAGCGCCTGGATGAACTCCTCGATATCCATTGGTGGTTTCCCACCCCAGGTTCCGCTTGTCATCCAGGTGTCGAAGTCTGGACGCTCACGCACCGCAAAGTCGGGGTTCTCAGTTTGGATCGCGTCGAACGCGGCCTGGGCCTCCCCCCATTCAGGGGCGGCCCGTGTGAGCCATGCGAGCAAGTTGTACTTCGCGTACGCGAGGTGGTGGTCGCGATCGGGAATCTCTTCGCGGTAGTCGGGGCCATCACCGGTAGCGTTCATGATCCGCTGCTTGATCGACGGTGTAGCAGCGTCGACCGCTGCCAGGAGTACCTGATAGGTCTCGTGCTTCAGGTAGCTTGCGTAGAGCCCAGTGCGATCCAGAAGCCAAGAGAGCTTATCGTCCGCACTCCGTTCCGGATCGTTGGCTACTAGATGCAAGGCCAATCGTTGCATGAGTGCTCGGTCGAGACTCCACCATCGATCGGGCAGGTCTGGCCAGTGGGGCAGCGCCTTGATCCCGTACTCCCGGAGGCCGTCGATTACTGCATCGAGTGGCTCCCGCAGAGCGTCCTGGGCGTGTGGCTCGATCGCAGATCGGTGATACGCGAGCGGGTCCCAATCGCGCTTGCCGTGATATGCGTCGAGCAGGTCGTACGCCGCGACGATGGAATCCTCCAAGACGCCGGCGAGAGAGCGATCTCCGGCGCCGGACTCTTGCACGACGAGCAGGACGTGGTGGGTCAACGCGTAGTCGTCCGAGTTCCATGTAACTTTTGCATCGGGACTGGTCGTGTGCGCCGCGGATTCGTCGACGAACCAGCGGTGCTGGAGCGTGAGGAACGGGCGCAGCGCAGTCCGCAGCACAGGCATGCTTCGCGCCGTTGAATCGGGCAAGAACGGCATGAGGTGGTCGGATTTTCTTGGAGCCGTCTGGCCGTAGATCGAGGTTGCGAGAAGTGCCTGCCACCGCACTCCGGCAGACATATCTTGCTTGCTGAGGTCGTTGGCGATCCGGGTGACGGTCTGGTATAGCGAATTGGTCATTGATTGGCCGAGTCGTTGCAGGGTCTGGAGTGCAGCACCGTTCAGCGACGCAGACGCGACGAAAGTCCCTGCGAACCAGTTGCCCAGGTGCGCTGCTGCGTCCGGTATATCAGCGGGCGAGAACAGGGCCCGAAACTTAGGGAGATCTTCAAGCCACATCAGCCACTCGAGTTTGGATTCGTCGGGCAGTTGCCTAGTCGCAATCGCGAAATCATTGGCGCCGTCAGTAGTTTGAATCCGATCGCGCAGGTAGTCGCGGTCAGGCAACGGCAGCGCGGTTCCGCCACCGACGATCGCCTGTACGCGGGCCCGGTGGTCGGTCTGCCCCATCTTGGCGCGACTGGCCCACGCAGTCAGTGCCGCTACGAGAGCTTGATGGTCGTGCCCGACGACGGGGTACGAGATCGGCCGGATCCCCAAGTAGCCCCACTTGCTGTTCGACGGGTCGTCCGTGAATGCGAACCTCTTGGAAGCCATGCCCTTGGCGCTTGATGGCAGCCCGAGCGCGAGGTACCGCATGATCACGTCGTCGTGGCTGTAGCCGATGAACACGACGGTGTATCGATCGAACATGGGGAGGAGGAACCGCGCTGCCCACGCATCGGTGATGTATGCATGGCCGAAATCACGGTCGGTGAGTATCAACTCCTCCTTTGGGCGCCGCACAGAGCCGTGCAAGTGAACGAGACCAGTGAAGTCGCGTCCGAGCGGCAACGCCGGGGCATGCCAGATGTCCGGAATCGTGACAGTCCCACTATCAACTGCAGAAGCAAGGTGATCATCGTAGTTGGTGGTCACGACATGGAAGGCTCCTCCGACACCTGCCAAGTCGGCAATCGCCCTGTGGAGCAAATTGAATCTGGACGTCGGATCCGAGATCAGGTTATGCGTGTGGAAATGTGCATCAAATCCCTGCGGTAAAGACTCGAGCTGTCCGATGAAGAAGTCCAGTCCGCCACTTTCCGAAAAAGGATGTGAAGCGAGCTGCGCAAGCCTTCTGGCGAGCTCGTTGAATGTCGGAAGATTCGAAGGCTCACTCAACGACGCTCCTGCACCAACGAAGAACACCAACTCGCCGCGTTCGTGGGCATCGAGGATTTCATCGGGCAGTTCGACGTCGCCAGTAATCCACATCAGGCGGCCACTTCGTCGCCGCTATTTCGGATGTCTACCGAAGTGACTCCCAGGTTTCGTGGGAGGCCGAGAAGCAACTCGCTGGGGCCGCGACGCACCACGCAACCTGCAGTAGTCTGCACAAATGTCCGAGTGCCGTGCTGGCACGCGCGATGAACCAGGACCTGCCTTCCTTCGCATGTGGCAACCATGTTCATCAGCATATGTCCTGAACTCGCATGAGTGTGTCGGAAACGATCGAAGCATCCTTTCTAACTAGGATGTGAACGCTTCGCAGCGGATCGTCCGCGAAGACGCACGCCAGCGGTGGCCTCACTCGGGGGCACTGTTCGTCGACTTCGCTGTGTGCGACGACGATCCCGGGCTGATGCTCACTGGAACGATCCCCCGCGACTCGGAAGGTGTTGGAAAGGGCCCCGCCCTTTCCATTGGCGACATCGACGCCTCCGAGGTCAATGAGAACTTCGCGCGCGTCCCGGTGGTGTGGGTGAGCGAACTGGGGTGCTGACCCCGCCCGGCTCAACCCTACAGCGGGGCGATCGCACTCGGCCACACTGTCGGCCCATCGTGCACACGCGTGCTCGGTACACTGCTCACTGGCCTAGAGCGTAGCGGCGGGCGCTGCGGGTTCTAGACCCTTTGTGAAGCGGGCGGTCTCGCGACCGCTCTCGTAATCGAACGACCATGAAGAGCTAGTATTCGCCCAGGGAGACTGGTGACGCGGGAGTCTAATTTGAACTCCTCACGGATCGGGTGAATGCCTCCGTGTTCAACTTGGAATCATGCGCCACGTGGGGGCAGGCCTGAAGCCCAGTGCAATAGAGCTGGTTGACCCCGCCTAGTCCATGATGAATGCGATGTGTGATCGCCGCTCAACATGGAGCAAGTTCGGACGCTTCTTATCCTGATGCGCGAGCGCGTATACCCACGCGGCCTTCTTCTTGTCCCTACTCTCATGGCACGCGGATTCGAACTCGTCGACCAGCAACGCGCGGCTCCGAGGGGTCCAATCACTATGCGCCAGCACCAGAGTCCACGGAGCACCGAATCGACCGCTTGCGAACTCGCCGCCCGCATGTAATTCGACGAGGAAGGCGCCGCCCTCGTCTCGAATCTCGCCGGTGTATCGCAGTGGACCATGAAAGACCCGTCCCGATGGAAGTTCCTGAATCTCCCACTGCGGGAGGCGTTTGAACGCATATTGGTAACGCTCCGCGTCGATACCGGGTAGGTCGATCGGCGTCTGTCTGCGTTCCTCATGTGTCATGTCGCGGTAGGCGAGTGCGAATGGGCGGACCGTCTTCGCAGTAGCGTCGCCAGCGCCCTCGTTTCCGGGGAGATTTCGACGTGTCGTCTCGCGGCGGTCCACGGCCGGCGGGAGTTGTTGGCGATCGGCGTCTCGCCCACGTACCTTGCGAGGCTCGTCGTCTACGAGACGGATTGGCCAGACGACATTCCGGCAGCGCACCGTGCCCGCTTGATCGGAATCGCTTGGCGAGGCGACCTCGCTAACCAGATCACAGTCGTGGTGGTTCTCGCCTGGCCAGGTCGAGAAGTGCCCTTGCACTTTGTGCGTCGGCCGATATGCCCTCGGCACCATCGCCACCGGGCAGCCCTGGCAACGGAATTCGGTCGCATCAATTCGAGCCTGCTCCCAGGCCCGCAGCTGCTGTCCCGACACCACCACTGCTGGGACACTTCCTACGACCACCGCATTGTCCATGGAACCGTTACCCGCCCTTCGCCTTCGCACACATTCCTACCCGATCCCGGAGGGCTGCGGGTGGCACGCGATGAGTACTCCGACGGTAATGACGGGCGGTCGCGCGGGCGAGCGGATGCACTGCCCTGGACCTGCGCGCGTCCCTCGACGTCCATGATGATGCCCGTCGTTCTCCTCGGTGTCTGGCGCCAACGTCTGTGGTGTTCGTGATCCGGCGCGCGTCGGGCTCGCAAGGCTTCTGAGTCAGCGCGGGCGGCTGTCTAGCAGCCGGATCCGGGGTTCGGGCTGAGGAGGAGCGCGCGCCGTGCCGCGAGAGCCCGAACGGCGCGGTCACGCTCGTCCTGGGGGGGAGGTCGGCGATGACGCGATGGGCGGCGTGTTCACGGAGTGTCTCGAAGAACTCGAATCCGCGGCGCCGCTCGGACTCGCTTAATGCCGCGCCGCCGTGGTGCTCGTCGACGTAGGTTCGCAGGGGGTCGGGTAGCAGGCGTGCTGTGGGGCCGGTCGCGAGCGGACCTACCTCGCGCCATCGCTGTAGCAGGAGGATGATATCGGTGCCACGTGGGGCCAATCCGTCGAGCATGAGCAGGTCCCGCCAGCCGATGACGGCGGGTACGTAGACACGCTGGAATTGCAGGCCCTCGTTGAATCGCTGGACCAGCGGGAATGCTTGTGCGAAGGTCTGGTTCTCGACGGTGAGTTCGCGGGGCAGTCCTGCGTCGGGGACGACCACCAGTAGCACGAATCGCGTGCGCCCCTTGATTTCCACGCGAAGGTCGCTCCAGCCTCGGTCGAGAAACAGCTCGAGGGTGTTGATTAGCTGGCCGAACTTCGCGTTCTCGTAGTTGCGGGTGACTTCGGACCGCAGATCCTCATACGTTGCCGAGCCTTCGGCCAGGTGGCGGGGCAGGTTGCGCATGTTGGCGTCGATGAGCACGCACGCGTGCCGACGGAAGACCGCGAAGTCGCAGATGCTGGGCAGCGTCGACCGGTTCTCGCGCCAAGCCCGCTTCATCTCGGCCTCTTCGATGAGTTCGGTGTGTTGGTCTGTGTCGTGGTCACGGATGCGTGCGAGTACCTCGGCGACGCGCTCTTCGAAGATGTCGCGCATGGCGCTCGCGTAGTGCTCGGACGCCTTCCGGTTGACCTGCTTGAGCATTTCGCGTGTCTCGAGGAACAGGTGGTCGCCGAAGATCCGCTGCATGGCGAACTGGAACCGCAGCGGGAGCAGGCTGCCGTCTGCCAGGCGCAGGAACGGGCGTTGCTGGAGCTCGTATCGTGCCCATAAGGTCGCCCCGTCCTCCCGCTGATTCGAGAGGTGCTCTCGGGCTTGATCGACGGTCATGCTGCAGTGCTCGTAGAGGAAGTCGACCGCTTCTGGGGCCGGGCTTTCGGCGAGGTCGTTCGGGGTGATTCGGGTGCGTCCTTCGGCCTTGAATAGTTCGTGGACCTTCCAGCCCAGTGCGAGGAAGTCGAGGAGATCGACTCCGGTGATCGCCTTCCATTGCGCGGCGGGATTCTTAGACAGATCAGACAGCGTCTTTGGTTCGGTGCGCGCAGACCATGCGCGCATCCAGGTGCCTGCTGTGGTCGTCGACAAGAACTCGATCGGATCACAGAAGGTCAGACCGGACTGAGCCGCCTGCTGCACTGTGAGGAACTCGAGCGCTTCGTCGGGCCTGGTGCCGCGCGGTGGCGTCGCCGCCTTTCGTACCTCTGCGGAGATCGTGAGCAGCGCGGCGAACAGCGTCTCGTCGTTGGTCTCGCTCTTCGAGTCGGGGTCGGCGAACTCGAGAACCTCCTTGATCGCCACGACCAGCGGATCGGATGCAGCACCTCGTTTCCACGTTCTAGCTGTTGCCGCGCCTGCTCGCGCGGACGCTCGCCGATCCCGGCCAGGAACTGCTCGACGACCGGAACGCTGGGGTCCGTCGTACCGTTGCCGATCGTGGCCAAGTCAAGATCGGCGAGCAGGCGCGAGAGGCGTTCGATCGTCGGTACGAGGCCGAGACCCGACCACAGCCGCCGCCGCTTGCGCGGATCGATTGGTCGCAACGCCGGCACATCGTCGATGCGGGCGATGCGCGGGCCGACGTCCTGTCGCAGGAGATCGTCGAAACTCATGGGCTGATTCTGCTCCTGGGGACTGACAGGTGCCGCCGAACGACAATGCCTGTCCGAAGGTGCGGAGTCGGCGGGGGTAGAGACCTGTGATCGTCAGAGGCAGGCGGACCTCCCGGATCTGGACGCTAGAGCGGGCTCCAGTGCTCGCTCGTTCTCTTCACGACGCTGGACCGCGCGAGACATCCACGGGCACCAGCCAGCTCGGCGAAGATGTCGATGTGAAGCCTCAGAGTTCACCGACTGTGGGCTCAGCATCAGCGTCATCTGGGTCGGGGAGACGTTTCGATACGGGTGATCACCGATGATCGGCGGAACTGCTCGCGCTCCCAAGGGTTCGACGGATCGTCGTAGTACAGGAGCGACTGACCGCCGACGGCCGGCCACCAGTCGACTCGGGTGATCCGGTGGCGCTGGTTGTCGTAAGGCATCGGTCCGGAGAGGCTATCGGGACCGGGGCGACGCTCGTAGGTCCAGGTGTCGAGATCCCAGACGCGTGTAGAGCCTTGCGTCGTCACGAGCCATCGGCCACCCATCGACGGGTGGAGCTCCTCCACGGTTTCCATACCAAGTGTGTAGCTGCACCCACTGACATGTCCATGGTGCCCCATCTCGCCCCACCATCGGTGAGAGCGGATCAGTCGTTCGGCCTCGGTCGACTAAACGTCTGAATCCGGGCAGCGCAGGGCGGGTGGTGCAGCCGGCCTCCCGTGTGCCGCTGAGCGGATCCTCCTGTACCGATGAGGCGATGCCCGGGTTCTACTGGCTCAGAGCGAGGAAAAGCTGCCCGACACGCCGACACGAACGAAAGAATTATGAGTCGCGTCACAGCGCGTCGGTGTGTCTGCGTGTGTCCGAGTGCGTCCCGGCTAAATTGCGTTCGACACAATTCCTACCAGGCCTTTGGTGCTGGAGTGACTCGAATTGTTCTCAGGGCTGATAAAATTCATTCCCGCGGGTGGGAACTATTCATTTCTGATCCAATTCTTGCGCGTCGTTCGCCGTTCCTGAGGCGTACGACACGGGGCAGGACAGCCTAGTGTGGTCGTGCCGGTGCTGACCGGCTGTAGCCGAAGGAGTGCCTCGTGTCAGATCGTTCTGATCGGCGTACGACCAGGGTTCACCTTGAGTTGAGGCTGGATCCGCCGGTGGCGGAGAAGCTGCAGCGGCTTGCTGCCGCGGAACAGCGGACGGTGTCAGTAGTCGCTCAGAGGCTGCTCGTCACCGGGATGAATGTCGAAGAGAAGGGAGAGGCGCAGACGTAACAGGACAACCAGAACGGCGGCGTCGGTCGCCGGAATTCATGCTGCGCATTGCGCACTAAACGTCGGAAGCCCTGGGCTGGCACCCAGGGCTTCCGGAGCGGACTTGATCCGCAGTTATGCACTTGTTTGGTCCCTTGAAGGAGGACTGTGTCTATTTCAGCGTACCCACTTGTGGGTGTCAAGCGTGTCGGTGGGTGTGTCGGGCGGGTGATCTGCTGATGGCCCGGTACAAGGGTGTTTCCGCAGCGCAGCTGCCGCTGCCCGGTGTAGCAAATGAGCCCGATGATCTGCCGGACTCGGCGGTTGGGCCCAGGGTGGTCGGTCGATTCACCGGAGATCCACGAAGTTGGGTGCCAGCAGGCCAGGAGTCCAGGTTCGAGCGACTCGCCCGAGCCACGAGTACGGTGGGTGACCCTGATTTGCGGGCCCCGGCGGCGAGGATCGGCGCTGCACTGTTGTGCCAGCTCAACGCAGGAACGGATGTGACCGATCAGTCGCACGTGCGGCACATCATCAGGTTCATTGCCGGGTATGTTGAGCCGCCTCAACCGATCGATGTCGCGGCGGTGTTTCGGCGGTCGGTGGTGGATGGGTACATCAGTCACTTGATAGCGACTGGCCGTGAGCGAAGCGCTCGGCAGTACCAGTACATCTTCTACTCGGTCGGTCGGCTGGTGCATCCCCGTGAGTACCCGCTGTCGCGCGCTGCGAGCAACAAACCGAAACGTCGTATCGCATCACCGGCGAGCGACAAGGCGATCGCGGACTGGTACCGGACTGCGGCTTGCTTATCAGGAGAGCAGCAGCGGCGGGCGTACGTGTGCCTGGACCTGGCCCTCGGTACGGGAGTCCGGCAAGGTGAGCTCCCTCGGGTTCGAGGTACATCGGTCTCATCGACGACCTATCTCGGTCGTGAGCATGCCGTGGTGACGCTCCCGAACCGGGCGGGCGGAGTACGCCACGTGCCCGTGGTGGACGCCGATCGTTCCGAGCGGATCTTGCAGCGCGCGCGTGAGGTTGGCGATTCAAGCTTGCTCACGCCGGGAGCCGACTGCAGGGACCGCAACTTCGGTAATCGACTCAATGAGTACCTCCGGCGGAAGGGGCACGGGTCCTTCGACATGCTCGCTGCTCGTGAGCGATGGAAACCAGGCCCGAAGGGCGCGAGTCACCTGCATTCGCGAACCGCTCACCAGGTGCAGTTCTACGAACTGCAGCACCCCAGGTCATGAACGTGAAATGGTTCGCGACCTGGGGTTTCGTCATTCCGGGCGCTCGATCATTGCGATCGAGCCCGCTGCAGCCCCGGTTGTACAGGATCCGCGCGAACGTGGTTCTGGCATGCGGGAGCGTGCGGCGCCGCCCCAGCGTCCTCCCGGGCCAACTCACGTGGACAGCAACCAGCACCCGTAGCCGGCGCGGAGACCAGCTCGAGCCGGCCGACGCGC